>CALELH010000452.1 GCA_937902595.1 uncultured Myxococcales bacterium | reverse complement strand
GAGATCTCTGCTCCCCAAGTCAGGTGAGGTAGCTCAAAGGCGATGAGCACCAAGGACACGACGCAGAGACCGAAAGCTGAGGGATTAAAGATGTGAACGCTGCGTCCGTCCCGTTCCCATCTCAGCAGCTCTCGGGAGAGATAGGCGAGGGCGATCATAAGGTACTGGGCTGCGAAATAGTCGTCATGAAACCAGAGGAAAAGGTTCGTGCTAAAGACGATGGGCCACGGACCAAAACCGATGCGCCACTCACCATGTCGCCACCAACAGATGATGAGCTCAACGAGATACGCGAAGACAACCTGACTCAGGATGAGAGGCATCTCCCGATAGACGGCATCCCAGTGCCAACCCCAATAGATGAAGATCGCCCCCTGAACGAGCAGCTGCACATAATGCGGACGCCGAAGGACGACGCTCATCCGAACAGGGTCTCGGAGACGGGAGAGCACCAGCAGGAGACAGCTCAACGCCGCTCCCCAACCGATCACCGCGCAGAGCAAGCCTCGGCTCGTCAGGGCCCTCGGCATAAGCGCGACGAGAAAGAAAAGCGCGCATAGACCGATCATAGTCCAGCGAGCGGTCGCGGGGTTGATCTCCTGGTCCGTCACATCGGACGTGATCTGCTCCGTCATGACACCTGAACCGCCCGCTCCACTAACAGTCGGGTGAATTGTCCTTGCGAGAGCACATCGGGCGCGCCGATGACGAGAAGCTGCTCACGTGCTCGTGAGATCGCGACGTTCATCAGATTGACTCTGTCGTTCAGGAAGCTGAGTGAGCGTGGACGACTCACCACCGTGCTGAAGAGCACGACCCTGCGCTCCCCACCCTGAAATCGGTGCACCGTGCCGAGGGCGACCCCCTCGGGCGCGTCGGCAGCCCACTCATCTAGCTCCTGCGCGCCTTGCCAGGGGATACGCGCCTGTCGAAGCGCGTCTCGTATCCGATCCAATTGTCCCACATAAGGGGTGATCACCGCGATCTCAGACCAGGTAACTCCAGCCTGCTGGAGGCCTCTCAGAAGCGCCAGCACCGTGTCTCTCTCAGCCGTGTTATGCCAACTCCCGCGCAGCCTCTCCTGACTCCCGGTGACGGAGACCATGGCGACACGACCGTTCATCTGTGGGAGGGGCAAAGGTCCAGGTACCGGCGCCGTCTTCACATCCAGTCCGTATCCACACAGAGCATCACAGATCTCTATGATCTCCGGCTGACACCGAAAATGCGTCGTCAGGATCGGCCGTCTCCTAACGGCGCGGTCCGCGAGGGTCTGAGCGGACACGTAGGCGCGCTCGACGACTCGATAGGGAGCGAGCCGCTCCGGTGGAAGCGTGACGCGAGCGGCGCGTTGTACCCGTGCCTCGTCTTCGACGCTCAGCTGCACGACAGGTTCTAGCTGATACACATCCCCAATAATCAACGCCGAGTCTGCGCGCATGAGCCCCGAGACCGCGTATGCTGGATGACATTGGCCACCCTCGTCGATGACGATACGGTCGATCTGTCCGCCCTTCGCAGGAAAGACATTCCCCATGGATAATAAGGTTGAGCCAAAGACAGGAAAGAGCTGCCGTAGCAGTTTGCCCTCGCCGGAGTCTACCTCAACGCTGCGTCTAATGGAGCGCCGCTGTGTGGCCGCCTCAAAGGCGCTTTGTACAGCCTTCTTCAAGACCTGACGGTGAACGATGAGCCATGCCCTGCGCACCAGAACCGCTTGTTGAAACAGACGATGATGTCGTCGCCCCAGCTCCACCTCGGAGAGTTGAGGTGCACCTTGGTCTGGTGTCTCTAGCTCGGCCCGCTCCTGACGCAAATCCACCAAATTCTCAAGCCACTCTCTCGACCGTAGAGCCTCCGCGAGCTCCGCTCTTAGCGTCTCCAAAGCGGTGATCGCCTCTGCGACGCCATCAGCCCAATGATCAGCGAAGCCACCTGGCGTGCCATCAAACTTTGGTGGGCCGGGGAGCGACAACTCCGTAGAGAGGCTCGCTTCAGCTAGGCGGCTAGTGATCGCCTTCTCAAAGTTCGTCCGAGTCTTGCGAAAATGAGCGCGCGCGCGATCTAAGCCCTGCTCCCCCTCCTCCAAACGGTCTAAGAGTCCGTTGAGACGTGGCGCATAGGACTTGAGCAACGCCTTGAGCTGCTTCATCGCCGACAGCTGCTCCTGCGGGGGGAGCGACTCATCAGCGCCGACGAGGGCTTCAAGTTCACGAATCCGCTGGTCCAACACTTGACGTCGCTCAACCGCGCGATGCACGCCATGTCGGGACGACTCGACCGCGAGCAATCCTTGGTCAAGCTCCTTGAAAACGCCCAGTTGGGTCTGGAGCGCAGAGCGCGCCTCTTCAGGCTCGATCTCCGGCACTTTGAGAAACCAACGCTGAAAACGATCGAGCAGCGCCGCTGTCTTGCTCGAGGTGACGTGCTGACTGCCGGCGCGCAATCCAAGCGGCAACTCCATATCATCGAAGGCCTCAAACACGTTGTCGACAGCTCGATTATTAGTGCTCGCGACAACCAAGATTTCATCTCCCATATGACCCGTAGATCCCAGCACCCGGACACGAGCGACGAGGGAGGCGGCCGCGAGGTCAATGATCAATCGAGTCTTGCCCGTACCCGGCGGGCCTTGGGCCGATGAGAAGGTGGAGCCCAAGAAGGTCTCCGCGACGGTACGCTGATGCTCCGTCAGTGGCTCCGGGTGAAACTGCCCCATCATAGGAGCCCACCCCTCTTGGTCGGGCCGCCCTGTCAGATACGTGCCGAGAGGTGTCTGTCCCATCGCTCCAACATGGAGACGAACGCGGTCGACCAACAAGGCGAGATCTCTCTGCAAATGGTGGGTCGTCTGAATCTGAGCGCCATCGTAGACAAGCCCAACTGGATATACAGCCGGTGAGCGTCGCCCTGGGTTGAGGCGAGCCGCCAACGCGTCGAGGAGACCTTTAACGACCTGCTCATCCGTAACATCGGCCTCGAGGTCAGCCAGAGCGGCGGTCCACTCTTCCTGAGAGTTTAAGAGATCGGTGACGGTCGCGACCATCTGCTGGGCGCTCAGCGACTCAGCTCCGCGTAGCACCTCGTACAGATCAGCGAGCTCTTCATCGGCGACCCCTAAGGTCCGAGTGAGCAGTCTGTCATCGAGGGAATAGGGCATCAGTCCACCCTCTTCATCTACGATACCTCGCACGTTCACTGATGTTGGACCTGGCGGCAGTCGGCCAGCCTTCCGGTCGCGATACGTCGGAGGCTCGAAGCGGTCTCCCTTGGCACCCCGCCACTCGATCGTCGCTCGAAATCGAAACAGGGATCCGAGCTCATCACCGCGAGGGAAATATACCGTCGGCCAGCCAATTAGGCCCCCAAATGTGTTGTCATCATCCTTCCAGCGCCGCCGTTGGCGACGGTAAATACGTCGCAACCATTGCGCTGTGAACGGGACGAGTTCACCAGAGATCTCGGCGTCTATTGTGCCGTCAGCGCGTGACAGAAATCCCAGTGACTGTTCATTAAAGGGCATCTTGAAATACGGTTGTTGCCCCTCAGGTTCAGCCAAGTTGAGCCGAGGGTCCCCCCGATGACGATATGCTTTTGGTCGAACGGTCAGGGCCTCTTCAAATCGAACAGCGCTTAACCAGTATCGCAAGATCTCGGCGATCTCATCTGGTCGTAAGGGGTCGTCATCGAGGATCATATCTCTGTGCTCTCACGGTATTGATAGGGACGCAAGAGTCCATCTTCGTTGCGCTGATAAGCGAAGCAACGTCAAATGGACTCCGAGGGGAACCACGAGCCAATGATGTATTACGATCGAAGTCTACCGAGCCCATCAGACCTGCTCCAATCGCTGTGCCCCGAAGGTCGATTCAGCGCCGTTGTCTCCTGGATTCAGGGGGCTCGAGGCGTCGAGGTGAATGCGCGCCTGGAGACCAGGAAGAGCCGAGGAGATCTACGACTCGGTGCCGTTCAAATCTACGTTGGTCGGAACGCTGTGCTCACCATAGTCGCCCGTGAGGGCGGCCAGGTCTCCTTCTCATGCCACCGAGAGTTCTCCACGCAGGCGTTCAAAGCTCTTCCACCGCGCTGTGACCTGGATGAGGTCCCGATTGTAGCGATCATCAATCATCTCGAGCAGGTGGCAGATCGGCCGCCCAAGGATGACGAAGGCGCGGTGCACGCAGCGTTCATGTGCCGGTATGGACTAAACGCCCTCAGGGGTGACGCTTCGATGGCGATCGACAGCGAAGTTCAGCTTGGTTTCGACGCCGAAGGTGAGCAGACCGGGAGCTCATTAAGGTCCCAATTCGAGGGTCGGGTCGCCGATCGATACGGCATTAAGGGCGGGATACCGAGGAAGCTAGACGCCTTGGCGGTTAACTCGTCGGGGGAGTTGATGGTCATCGAGATCAAGGGTCCTCGGGGGGACCTGAACCAAGCTGTGATTCAGTCCGTTGTCCATCTCGATCGATTCGAGATGCTCATGGAGCAGGGAGAAGAGAGCAGAGACCCCATCAACCTCATGATCGCTCAAAAGCAGAAAATGGGTCTGCTACCCCACGATTACGTCGGGGTCTCCTCCGACCGGATTACGCCAGTGATCGCTATGCCTGACACCAAAGACGGGTGGGTAGAGCGCTGGCTACGGGCCACGCACCAAGCCCGTGGACAAGTCGGTGTCCAGCTGAAGGGGATGCAGCTTTGGCGCCTGGATGAAGCAGGGGTCATCCAAGAGATATACGTAGTCGAAGAGCCAGCTCGGCGGAGCTGGATAGACTTCGTTCAAGAGCAGCAAATCCAATGGAAGACCAGCTCTCTAGAGCCGGATGAAGCCCGCAGAGCGGGTCGCCACATCAGCTATCGTGGAGGTCAGAAAGTTTCCAGCAGGCAGACCTATGACCGGTTTATTCCGGCTGAGTATTCGACCTGCAATCTGCTCCCGGCGATTAGAGAAGATGCCCTTCGGCTCTTCGCCGACAACAAGATCAAATGGTGGGGAAGCCTGAAGCGGCCGGATGGCACGGAGGGCCCGACCAATCATCTTCGTAGCTCCCAGGTCCACTGCGTAAACACGCTGATGAGTCTGCACCAGACTGGAACACTCTTAAGGGCGGTACAGCAGTTGGTGCCCGAAGCAGCGAGGCTAATTGACCTCGAGTCGAACCAACCTATCGCTTTTGAATGGATCGGGGCCTCCAATTATCTAGGAGAGCGGGGAAACCGACGGGGTCAGTACCGGACGAGCATCGATGCGTTCATCGTGGCTGAGTTAACCGATGGGAGCCGCACGGGCCTCTTCCTCGAGTGGAAGCTGACCGAGACGTATGATCCCGAGAAAGATCTGAGATATAGCGCTCGGGGGACCGATCGGAGCGAGATCTATCGGCCCTGCTACGAGCGCGCTGCAGGCGCCTTCTCGGAGCAGCCCGCCATAGAGTCTTTTCATTTCGATCCCCATGACCAGCTCTTCCGACAGGCGTTGCTCGCGAATGAGGTCCGAATCGCTGGGGAGTTTGGGGTCGACCGCATGATGCTGATCGACTGCGTCCCCCCCCAAAATGACGCCCTACGATCCGCCGTACCTATGGGACTATCCCACCTCGGTTCGAGTATTGGCGAGGTCTGGGGTCGCTTGCTTCAAGGGCCTCTACTGGGCTTCGCTGTCTCTGACCCTCTCGCGTGGATGTCTCTCTCGCCCGAGCTCGACTCGCGGTACGGTTCACTCTACGGAGTCACTCCTCCGGTGCGAACATTTCCCGCTGACGAGGACTAGAGAATCGGGTCGGGTCGAGCCAGAAGACGGACGCTCGCCTCGTCTCTGCGCACGAGCTCAAGCATAAATGTGCCGATGAACTTCGGATCCGGAGCCTGGAGCCAGTATTGCAAGATGCGATAGCCAGCGAGGCTCTCTTCAGGCTGCCGATAGATGATGTCCCGCAGTGAATCTAAGTCCATCACAACGCGAATGATCGGGTTGATACATAGAGCATAAACCGGGCTCTCAGTGGCCTGAACCATCGCCGAGATGATGGACAGGTCCGCCCGGGCGATCTCTTCGACAGGCGCGCCACGCTCGACGGCATCAGCGAACCGCTCGATGGAGAGCAAAACCTCATCCACGTCTCCACGCTCCGCTGGGTTTGAGAGTCGCTCAAGAACGACTCGCGCGACCTGTCGTCGCATCGCCAGGAGGTCGGCGATTATCCTGACTCGAGATGGAGACGTATTGGCCAACTCGACGACCTCATCCAAGAGGTCTGGTCCACCGTGAACCAAGTAATCCTGCACACGGTAACCGCTGCCCTGTCTAACAGAGAGCAGACCGCTGGCTGCGAGGCGAGTGAGCGCAGAGCGCAGCGTCAGGCGACTCACCCTCATCTGCTCGGCGAGGAGACGCTCGGGGGGCAGCAACTCTCCAATCTCTAACTCCCCCGTGATGATCTCTCTGCGGAGCATCTGCTCGCAGATATCGACCACGGATCGACGATGAATCTCTGTGTTTCTCATAATTGGTATAATCAATATATCAATTAGTATTGGTAGAACCAATATACCAAAACATGAAGATCGTCAAGGAGCGAGCAGGTGACGCTGACCGGATTTGAGTGATGCTTTAGGCGCAAAGAGGCGCCCGAAGAGTAAAGGGTACTACTCTTGTTGTGGCTCGTCTTCGCGCAGCGCCTTGAGAAAGGCGACCAGCTGAACGAGGAGGATCACCAGGAAGGGCACAGCGCCAGCGATGGTCAACACCTTGATGACATCTGCGTCCTTAGCGAGAGAGAACGCCCCACCGAGGAGGCCGAGTACGACACCCCATGCGAGCTTGCGGTCTGTGCCAGGGTTAAGGTCTCCATCGCTCGTGAGCATGCCTAAGACGAAGGTCGCGCTGTCTACGCTCGTGACGAGAAAAATAAACACAAGAACCGTCGCGACCGATCCGAGCAGCGTCCCCATAGGGAGGCTCTCTAGGACAGGATATACGAGGCCCAGGATGTCATCCTTGAGAGGTTGGGTAAAATCCCGCGCACCGCTCAGCTGAAGATGTGTCCCAATGCCACCTAAAACGGAGAACCAAAAGATGCTGAAGACGGTGGGGCAAACCAAGACGCCGATCACAAACTCTCGGATCGTACGACCACGACTGATCCGAGCGATAAAGATCCCGACGAAGGGGGTCCACGCGATCCACCAAACGAAGTAAATGAGAGTCCAGTCTCCAATCCACTGAGGCGACGCGTCGAAGGGTGTGACCGTGATCGACAGGGGTATAAGAGAGGCACCATACTCAAAGAGGTTCGAGAAGAAACCTACGGTGAGGTCCCATGTTGGCCCGAGAGCGAGGAGCACAAAGATCAGGATTACAGCGACGAACATATTGACGTTGCTCAGGATGCGAATCCCCTTCTCGAGACCCGTCGTCGCTGAAGCCATATAGGAGAGGAATAAGACGGACAAAATCGCGAGATCCACACCGAGGGAGTCCATCGGGACACCAAAGACGCTGTGTAAGCCCGAGTGCACCAGGAGGGTACCCATGGCGATGGAGCCGGCGACTCCGAAGGTGACAGCGAAGATCGCGAGTAAGTCAGCCGCGGTGCCTACCCCCCCGGTCCAAGCACCCTTAAAACCAAGTCTGATGGGCGTACTTGGTAAGTACGCTCCACCGCGAACAAAGCTAAAGTACCCGAGGACGAGGGCCCCAATCCCATAGATGGCCCACGCGTGAATCCCCCAATGAAAGTTCGTGATGAGGAACGCCTGCGAGGCCGCCTCCAATGAGCCTGGTGTGCCGGAAGGTGGTTTGAGTAGGTGATACATGGGTTCGGCCGTACCCCAAACCACTAAGCCTGTCCCCATTCCAGCAGCGAACAGCATACTCAACCAAGAGACCGTAGAGAACTCCGGCTTCGAGTCTGGGTCTCCGAGCCGCGTTCGACCATGTCGACTAAAGGCGAGCCAGATACACAGAGCGAGAAAGGCAGAAACTGAGACTAAGAAGAACCAACCAAAGGTCTCAAAGACGAACCCAGTCGCGGTCCGCGTGAGCCCGGCGATCTCCTTCGGCCAGATGATTGTGAGCAAGGCCGAAACACCGCAAAAAGACAGCGCAACACGATACAGTTTTGACGAAGGAGCTGAGTTGGATTCCATGAGTAGACCATAACAGGCCTAGCGGGCTCACCGCAGCTATTCCTTAAACGGGTAAGGAAACCCCACGCCCAATGGCATAATAGATGAATCCACGCTTCTCTAGGCGGGCTGGATCGTACAAATTCCGACCATCGAAGATCACTGGGCACTCCATTCGTGTAGCGACCTCACCAAAATCGGGTCGCCGAAAGAGACTCCACTCCGTACAGATGCAGAGGGCATCAGCGCCATCTAAACAATCATAATGATCGTTGAGCATCTCGACCTCACCCTGGATCAGCGCCGTGGCGTTCTCCATAGCCTGAGGATCATGTGCAGCGACGGTCGCTCCCGCGGCGATCAAACCGTCGATGAGCTCTAAGCTGGGCGCCTCACGCATGTCATCGGTGCGCGGCTTGAAAGATAAGCCCCAGATAGCGATTTTCTTTCCCTTGAGGTCCTCTCCAAAGTGCGCCTTGACCTTACGAAGCAACACCTTCTTCTGATCTCGATTCACCTCGTCGACCGCCTCCAAGATCCGTAGTGGGCTCCCATACTGTCGCCCAGTATGAGTGAGCGCTTTGACGTCCTTAGGAAAACAGGAGCCACCATATCCCGTACCGGGAAAGAGGAATTGATACCCGATGCGCGGGTCCGAACCGATCCCTTGACGGATATCCTCAATATCCGCTCCAACTCGCTCCGCTAGATTGGATAGATCGTTCATAAAGCTGATCTTGGTGGCGAGTATGGCGTTGGCGGCATACTTGGTCAGTTCACTGGATCGAACAGCCATAAACTGCATACGGTCCCGCGTCCTAGTGAATGGCTCATAGAGCTCTCTCAAAACGCTGCGCGCAAGCTCGCCGCCTTCTGTGGCTGGCGTACCAACGATGATCCGGTCCGGCTTGCGAAAGTCGTTCACCGCGTCTCCCTCTTTGAGGAATTCAGGATTCGAGCAAGCGACAAAGGGGAGCTGGGCGCGCTCTGATATGAGCGCTGATACGCGATCGGTCGTCCCAACGGGTACCGTCGACTTGGTCAACACCACCTTGTATCCATCGATCAGGACATTCTCCCCACCGGAGAGGACATCGCCGATGGAGCGAGCAACGGTCTCAACATAACGTAGCTCTGCCGAGCCGTCGTCGCCCTGGGGGGTGCCCACGGCGATAAAGATGACCGCGCCGCCTCGAATAGCCTGCTCTACGTCCGTCGTAAAGCTGAGGCGCCCCGCCTCTTGGTTACGCACCACGAGCTCGGAGAGTCCGGGCTCGAAGAACGGCACTTCGCCACGACGCAGACGATCGACCTTGGCTGCGTCGACGTCTGCGCAGATGACCTCGTGGCCGACATTGGCAAGACACGCACCAGCGACCAGACCAACATAGCCACTTCCGATGACAGTAATCTGCATGGAAAACCCCTTATGTTCGGGCAAAACAGATGTGCGGTTTTAGTCGGTTCGGGCGTTCGTTGCAAAGACCGATGAAATTTCCTCTCAAAACAGGTACTCGAAGGGGCGGATATTCTTGTGTCTGATGGAGTCTCAATCGATGGGGATCATCGTTCAAAAGTATGGCGGTAGCTCGGTCGCTACCCCAGAGAAGATCAAGTTGGTGGCCAAGCGCATCGTCGAGACCCGTCGAGAGGGTCACTCGGTCGCTGTCGTGGTGTCCGCGATGGGCAACACGACCAACGAGCTGCTCGAGCTCGCGGCGTCGGTCAGCGATAACCCACAGCGGCGGGAGTTGGACATGCTCCTGACCGTCGGTGAGCGCATCTCAATGGCGCTGCTGTCCATGGCCATCCACGATCTAGGCTATCCAGCGGTCTCCTTCACTGGGTCTCAAAGCGGTATCATCACGACTGATAATCACACCAACGCCAGAATAATTCGGGTGACCCCCTATCGCGTACAGTCCGCCTTGCAGTCGGGTCAGATCGTCATCGTCGCCGGGTTCCAAGGGGTCAGCGAGCGACTGGAGATCACGAGCCTGGGACGGGGAGGCTCGGACACGACGGCGGTCGCTATGGCCGCCGCACTCAAGGCTGATTACGCTGAGATCTGCTCGGACGTAGACGGGGTCTACAGCGCCGACCCCAGGGTGGTCCCCGACGCCGTGAAGATCGATCATCTAGACCATGAACAGATGCAATTGCTGGCAGACGCTGGCGCGAAGGTGCTCAACGCAGAGGCCGTCGAGTGGGCGCGCCGCAACGACATTGAAGTCCGCTGCGTCGCGACGGAGGGTCCTCGCCAACCGGGCACCCGAGTCACGCACACCGATGGACTCAATCAAGCGCGGGTCGTCGCGGTCACGCGACACCCTGGACTCTTTCTTCTACAGGCGAAGGAGTCGTCGGCTGATGCGCCCATCGATCTGGAGACAACCTTAGTCGCTCATGGCGCCTCTAGCGCACAAGTGTGGCGGTTTCCGGACTCTTGGGCCGCCATGGTGCCGAAGCAGAACATTCACGGCCTTGCAGCCTTTCGTGAAGCCCTCGCTGACTTGGGCTCCGTCTCAGCCCGTGAGGACCTGACGCTCGTCAGCGTGATCGGACGCGCGCTGACGGCCCCTCCTTCAGTCGCCTCATCAGCAAATCAAGCGCTCCGGGACAAAGGAATCGAGATCCACGGTCAACGCATAGAACCTGACCGGGTCGGCTTCCTCGTAGACTGCGCCCACGCTGACGAAGCTGTCTTGGCTCTGCACCAGACGTTAATCGAACGCGACGGGGCTGCCCAAGCCTGATACATAGGGAATGAATCAACGCAGGCCTCATGTTCGCTTTGAGACGAATGAGGTTGTCAATTGACCACGATCTGAGCGGTATGGACCGAAGAAGCTTTCTCATCACAACCACAACAGCTCTGACCATGGCACCGGCAGCTTGGTCCATGGGCGAGGGTGGTCGTCTAGGCATCGCGATCTTGGACCATGGTCCCGGCGCTCGGGCGAGGCCTCGGTCCATAGAGCAGCTCATGTGGGAGGTCTCCAAGAGGACGAGTATTCATGTCAGAGAGAGACCTGAGTTTGTCTCACCGGCCTCACCTGCGCTCTTTAACCATCCCCTAATTATCTGGATCGGGACGGGCGATTGCGCTCCATTCTCTCAGAAGGAGAGAGATCACTTGCGGAGATATCTCCGCAGCGGCGGGACCTTGTTTGTCGACGACGCCTCCAGCCCGGGAGATGACGCATTTGACACCTGCGTTCGTCGAGAGATGGCCGCCCTCTGGCCGGAGCAACCGTGGACCACCTTCGATAATGACCACACGATCTTTCGTTCCTTCTATCTGCTTCAACAGCCAGAAGGTCGGATTAAACGCCAGGCGTTCTTGGAGGGGATCTACTTCGATGACCGAAGCCCCGTTATCTATTCGAGAAACGACATGCTCGGTGCGTTAGGTAGAGCTGAACTCGGTGGCTGGTCGCTGCCTGTGACCCCAGGTGGACCACCACAAAGAGAGCGTGCTTTTCGACTAGGGATCAATCTGGTGCTCTACGCGACATGCCTGAATTACAAACGTGACCAAGTGCACGTCACCGCGATTCTGCGGCGGCGTCGATGGCGCATCGAGACGCCAAAGCCAGCCCCCTGATTATGTTACGCACCCTGTTCGATTCAGCTGGTGAGTTCAACGCGGCGCGCGTCGTGTTGCTGTCGTCTTGGTCTTGGTTGACGGTCAGCCTCTTGGTGACGGTGACCATCGGCGTCCTGTGGCTCGCGCATCACAACACCTCAGAGCTCGCCACCCGCAAACGTCGAACGCTCTTCAGTCTAAGGTTTGCTGCGGTCGTCCTCGTGTGGCTTCTACTCTTGCAGCCTGGGGTGCGGCTGGAAGACCTCAGCACCATCAGAAATCATGTGGTCGTCCTGGTCGACGAATCACGGAGCATGGACCTACCCGCGACTAACGACACGTCTCGACTCGATCAAGTCAAATCGCTGTTCGCCCGTGAGTCGACTGTTCTGGACGAATGGAGACGTGACCACCAGGTCGATATGTTCGCGCTGTCGGATCACGCCAGACCGATCAGCGGCCTCTTGGAGGTCCAGCCAACCGGGGACGCGACTCGACTTGTCTCCGGGCTAGAGGAGGTCGCCGCTCGCTACAAGCCTGATGATCTGGCTGCGATCGTCATCGCCAGCGATGGATCTGATAACGGAGCCCTCTCAAAAAAGGGCGCGCTACCACCGGCTGCGAAGGCGGCCATCGAACGCCTGGGTGTCCCAATTCACACGGTCTTCTCCGGACCGGCTGACGCCCCTGCGGACATCATCATCACGAAGGTAGCCTACGATGACTTCGCGTTCGTTAGAAACGCGGTGAGCATCGAGGCCACCGTCAGAGTACACGGATTTGATGCACAGACGGTCCCGGTGGTCCTCAAGCACACCAAGGGGGATGCAGAGAATGGACAAGACGCTCAGAAGATCCTCGGCGTTCGCACCTTAAGCATCGATCCAAACAAGAGCGAATATACCTTCGAGTTCGAGTTTGTCCCCGATGAGACCGGAAAATCCATCTTCTCACTAGAGATACAGCCAGCTCCGGGCGAGACCGTCACGGTCAACAACCAACGGGAGTTTGTCATTCGTGTGATCAGGGACAAGATCCGCGTACTCCAAGTCGTCGGCCAGCCGAGCTGGGATGAACGCTTTCTAAGAAAGCTCCTCAAGAAGAACCCCAATGTTGACCTGATCAGCTTCTTCATCTTGAGGACCTCGGCCAGCGTCGATCCCGCGAGAAAAGATGAGCTCTCCTTGATCCCCTTTCCGACGAAGGAGCTGTTTGAAGAGCAGCTCGGTAGTTTTGACCTCATCATCTTTCAGAACTTCACCTACCGCGGCTATCGAATGAGGCAGTATCTGCCTCTCATCCGTGATTACGTCCGCGCCGGAGGTGGTTTCATCATGATAGGTGGTGAACTGAGCTTCGCGAACGGTGGCTACAGTCAGACCCCGATCGCAGAGTTTCTCCCGGTTAAGCTGCCCGCCGACCGAAAAGACCTCGTCATTTCAGGCGACTTTGGACCCTCGTTGACGAAGTCGGGTCGATTTCATCCAATCACGAGCCTGAGTCACAACTTGGATGAGAGCGAACAACATTGGCGAGCCCTACCAGCTCTTTCGGGTATGAATCGCGTTTTGGGTGCCCATCCTGAAGCGAATGTTCTGCTCGAGCATCCAACCCACAAGGTCGGAGGCGCTCCAGCTCCGGTCGTAGTCACTCGACAGTTCGGGAAGGGTAGAGTCCTCGCTGTCACGACAGACACAACATGGCATTGGGACTTCAAGGCCGCAGGCTTGGGCCAGGACAATCGTCACTATTACAAGTTTTGGGGCAACGCGATTCGCTGGCTCATTCGTGATCCGGCCCTGAAGCCAATGCAGGTCAAGACGGATCGTGATCGCTATCCCCTCGGTCGATCAGTCGAGGTCGTAACTCGGGTGATGGGTCAAGACTATCGGCCTGCACAAGGGGCGGAGGTTGAGCTGAAGATCCAGCGTCAACGGGCGGACGGTACACCTCAAGCAAAGGCCAGCGAGCTCATAAAAGGGCGGACGAATGATGCGGGTGAGTTCATCACACGCTTGAGCCCACCAGCCGATGGAGCGTGGACGATCAAGGCGACGGCGGACACAGGCGTCACTCTCTCCGACACAGATGTCTTCGTCGTCGCGACAGATCCAGTGGAGCTCCGTGACACGTCTCCGAAGCCGAAAGTCTTGGAACGACTGTCTAAGGCGAGCGGTGGAGAGGCCAGATTAATCTCTGATGGCTTAGGAGGTCTAGGGCGAGTGTCTCCGAAAGTGCTGAAGGTCAATCGACGAAAAGATGTCCCCGTATGGTCGAGCGCCGCCGTACTTTTCTTCGCTCTTCTGTTTCCGTGCTTAGAATGGTTCTTGCGCAGACGTTGGGGCCTCCTGTAAGCACAGGTTTCCAAACGCACATTGATGGGACATGTCCAATGGACGCCAAATCTCTGGAGAAGATCGCCGACGCCCTCCTGAGGAGCTACGAGCTCGATCAGGCCGAGCGGCCCAGATTACCGGCGCGAGAAGCGGTGGTCGACGTCCTCGACAACATTAGACGCATCCTATTTCCCGGATACTACGCAGAGGTGCGACTCCCTGAAGAGAGCCGCCGTCACTACATCGGTACTTGGCTGTGCGAGCTCGATTCAGAGCTAAAACGGATCATCGATTTAGCCTTCGCCCATGCATCTCAAGACTATGATCGCTCCTCAGGTGTCGCGCAGCGTTTATCTACGGGCTTCCTAGAAGCGCTGCCCGACCTGAGAGACCAGCTGAGGCAAGACGCAGAGGCTGCGCTCCAAGGAGACCCTGCTGCCCAGAGCGTCGAAGAGATCATTCTGACCTACCCTGGCTTTCAAGCCATCACGGTTCATCGAGTGGCTCACTGGCTCAATAATCATGGGGTCCCGTTTATCCCGCGGATCATGTCCGAGCACGCACACACAATTACGGGCATCGACATCCACCCTGGAGCGACCATCGGGAGACGATTCTTTATCGATCATGGGACCGGCGTCGTCATTGGCGAGACCACGGAGATCGGAGACGAGGTCAAGATCTACCAAGGCGTGACGCTCGGCGCTCACTCAGTAGAGCGAGGCCTCGCAGGCAGCAAGCGTCATCCCACCCTGGAGGACAAGGTCGTCATCTACGCCGGCGCGACGGTTCTCGGCGGGAAAACCATCGTTAGAACCGGCGCGGTCGTCGGTGGAAACGTATGGTTGACGTCATCGGTTGAGGCTGGAACCACAGTGCTGGAGACACCACCAACACTCGACTTTAGAACCCGTGAAAGTGGTGAGGAGTAGTCGATGCGTGTAATCATCTCAATCGCCGTAATCGGCGCAGTTATCGCGGTGTTTTTCCTGCAGACCGAAGAGCCCTCAGACCCGACACCGGACACCTCCCAGACCGCTCAGGCCATTCTAAAAGATGACGACCCTCGCACAAGAAGAGTGGCGAAAGAGCGGGTCCAGACACAACTAACTGAGAAGAAGAAGGCGGCGACCGCTCCCCAGGGATCGTCGGAGGCAGCGCAGCCGGAGGCGGAAGAGCAGGCAGCCGAGACACCAAAAGGCCCCTTCACAATTCAGTTGGGACAACACACGATTCAGCTCAAAGACGACGCCCGCAAACGGGCCGTACAATTCCAACTTCAGCTGGTCACTCAAACAGATGAGACGCGCAAAGAGATCAGAAGACGACGGAAGGATCTGGTCCGAATGGCTTACTTTCTTGGCTCTAAGAGACAAGCTGATGGCGCGGTCGGGGTCGCTGGTCGCACACGATTTGAGAGGGACCTCTTAGACCGATTCCAAAACGTCGTCCGTTCAGGGAGCATCGACGCGCTTAAACTCGCAAACTATCGAGTCTTTAGCCGGGCTAAGGATGCTGGAGTCGAGTGATAACTCGACGACCCGATCAATCTTCGCGGCAGAGCACAAAATAGTTATTGCTGATCTTACCGTGGCGATAGGCGCGGCCAATCGTCACGTGAGCGCTCACCTTTCGCATGAAGTCCTGCATCCCCGCATAAACGAAGCGAGAGACTCCCTTCTCATTGGGTCGAATATCAGGCCAGGTGTCCGGTTTTCCTGTCGGCAGGATGGTGTAATCGATGACGACGTCGGCGATATCGCACTCGCTCCCCGTCGTCGGGCGGCACACAAAGTACCCAGGCCCGACAAAACTCCGTGTGGACCCTTCGTTATAGCCCCAAATTCCCGCGGGCTCTGCGCCCTCTGGTGCCCAGCAAAAACGCTTCTCAAAATGCTTGAACACCGGGAGAGTGTTCCGCCCATAATGCCGGACGGGCTTTAGGGCCGCGGTATCCTCAGGCATCATGTCTTTGATGGTCATACGCGAGGACTCAGCCAAGATCCAAAGACGCTTCTGAGCCGCGGGCCCAAGGGAACGGACCTCCTCTACTCGAGTCTTGTGGTCGAGGCCATCGAGCCAAGCGGCCATCCCATCCATATCTGCGGCTGAGTTCTTTAGCTGGTCTGCGAATATACCCATCAGGTGCTCCTTTTCAATCGTCGGGCAATGTACCGATTGATCGCCCATTCGTCATGTCCCAAATACTGACCGAGCCATCCTCTTCACCAACGTAGAGTCTATCTGACCCAATCCCAAGGGACATCACGGCGCCGTCAACCCGACCCCTCCAAACCTCAAGGCCCGAGTTCGAATTAAACACCCGTACATCACCGCTCTCACTTCCAGTCGCGATGTGGTCTGCCGAACGAACCATCGAGGTGATCGCATTGTCACTGGCGGCGAGATCATGCCTTCGGTTTCCCTGAGTGTCCCAAGCACGTAGACGTCCATCTGATCCCGCCGACCAAACCGCATCAGACCCCCAAACCGCCTGAGTGACCCAGCCTTTATGAGCGACCCAGGTGTGGACCTCCTCACCATCGGCGACCTCCCAGATTCGCAAGGAGCCATCGGCACCACCTGAGATGACCTGGAGTTCCGTAGGGTCCAGTGAAACGCTGAAGGCCGCTCGCGCGTGTATTCCAGCGATTCGCCATCGGTGACCCACATCAACACGAGCGACAGTGCCTCGGTCAGCGGCGACGATGGTCGCCCCGCGCTCCGTGATCGCGGCGGCGTTCAGATGATGACCAACAAGTCTCGCCCGTCGCTCAGGAACACCGTCCGATGACCACGTCGCGACGCTGCCATCAGCCCCGACAGAGATAAGCCTCGTGCCCCGAAGCTGGAGCTGGCGAATCGCGCCTAGGTGAGCGACCCAATGTTGGGCCGCGTCTGATTTGCCAGGAGAGATCATTCGGATGGTGCCCACCTCATCGCCCGTGTAGACGACATCACCGTGGGGCAGAATCGCGGTCACGGACGCTCGGTTGATCCCCTTAGACTCTGGAGGCTCACGGCTGGTGGAGGCCTCCGCGCTCGTTGCTTGTTGGGCGGCGTCCTCCATCCACACTAGATAAGCCATGAAGCCAATCATGAGCAGATATAAGAAGGGTCTCATTCAGGCGGCCCTCCGGACAGCGCGGCCAGGAGGGCGTCAAACTCAGCGGCCACAGAGGCCGTCAGGTCTCCCGACTCCATATCTCCTCGATCCGACTCAGGGAGTACATGCCAAGTGTACGTCTCGATCTCCAGATGCGGGCTCACCCCGAGTGACTGGAGCGCCCGTACAGCAGCCTCCCAGTCCCCCTTAGTCGTCCCGAGGACGCCGTCACCCGTCCACCAAATTGGGACGTGGAAATGGCATCTCCAAGCGTCTGCATTCACAAACTCATCGGTGGGATTCGCCAGGGCCTCCAAGTCAAGACAACGAAGCAGAGTGTCCCCGTCTTGTGCGACGACCTGATGGAGAAATCGAGGCTCCGCGAATCGAAGCAGCGCCTCACGATGAGCGGCATTACTGGGGTCGTCCAGATGGAGCGCGCTGGAGACCTGAACCTTGCCTATCGTGATCTCTGCGTCCACGAGCTGTCGAATGGAGGACGCGGAGTCCTCAAAGTGGATCGCCTGATGACAACAGTCATAACAGACGCCCAAATGGTCACGAATGAACGGCAACGAAGCAGGCAGATAGTCTTCAAAGAAGCACAAGACATCAGCGGTCGTCTCCAACATCGTCCACGGCTCCGGCTCGAGGCAGAGCCTAATATGCACGCCCGTATCATCGGCTATTCGCGCTAGGTCTTCCGCTGATCTCCTGAGGTTTCGGGCCACCAAGGTCTTGATCGCTGCGTCCTGAGTGTCAGGCAAAAACCCGCCAGCGACAGTGCTTATGGTTCGGTGTGACGGACCAGGTAGCGCAGCCAAGACCCTCGCCAACTCTTTCGTGTATCTGACCCTGTCCTCTAGATACCAAGCAGGTCGATATACATCCGCTTTGATGACGTTCGCAGCGAAGTCTCCATAGGGGAAACCGTTGGCCGTGAAGACCCTATAGTCCTTCTCTGAACAGAGGGCCGCCAAGGATTTGAGCGCGGCGGAATCCTCCGTGAGTTCACGGATCACGGTGTTACCCATCCGAAGACCCGCGCCCATGGCGATCTGGGGAGCAACGAGCGCCTTGACGGCCCCGACTTCAGTCGACAGGATTCGATTGAGATCCCTGAGCGATTCACCCGGATGGACGTTTGTACAATAGGTGACTTGAAACGGCCCGACCTTCATGGTTTCTCCGAAAGCACGTATGGTGCATACCTCGTTTAGCTGCGTCCGTAAATCGGAGACGTAGGAACAGAAAGGTGTCGATGGCCTCCAAGCATGAAAATCTCACGATCGTCTTAGGGCCCGCGGATATCCGCGGTATCACCAACGCTCTCGATCTCCTCATGCCTTGGCTGAACGATTCAAAGTTCCACGTCTTACCGAACGGCAATTTGGAGTTTACAGACGATGAGCCAGTACAAGCCATCGATCTTCTCCGGAGCTCCGTCGAGAATGTACTACCCGTAGAGATCTACGAGCACTTGGGGGAGCACAGTGGCTTGGGCTGGAATGTGTTCTTTGGTCACGTCGTCGCGTGGTGGCTACCACAGAAGCGACATATGGGCTTACTGCGGGCGTTTGTTGACCGCGCGGCGTTGCACGGCGTCGACCTGCGCCTACACTGGAACCAAGGAAGAGACATTGATGTCACAAGGGTGAAACCAGACGGTGGCGCATTGGTCACGGGTGGCGTTATCAGCGTCATCGTAGCCATCCTTATGAGCAAGGTGTTCTCCATCAATGAGCTTTTCGCGCTGCTGATCGCCGCCAGCGGGGTGGTCGCTGGTCGTATCTATCAGCGAGTCGCGGTCCTACGGTTTTGCGGTGATCATCTGTGCCGGGCTGCCCTCGGCTCGGAGACATCCTGCCCTTCTTGCGGCGGTGAGACGGACTTGTGAGCAAAGAGGCGCCGCCAGCCCTGATCCGACCAGCCCTCCTCGATTGGTACGATGGTCATCACCGTGACCTCCCCTGGAGACGAGACCCTACGCCTTGGCGAGTTTGGGTCTCTGAGATCATGCTGCAACAGACTCGGGTTGAATCCGTGATTGGCTATTTCAATCGCTTCATGGAGCGTTTTCCAACACCACGAGACCTCGCTGAAGCCGAACTCGATGAGTTGATGGGCTATTGGGCTGGTCTAGGATACTACGCGAGAGCAAGAAACTTACACGCAGGGGCAACCCAGGTCGTCGAGAGACATGGAGGCCGTGTCCCTGATGATCCCGAAGCCTTCGCGGCGCTCAAAGGAGTTGGGCGCTACACGTGTGGCGCGGTACAATCCATCGCCTTTGGCCGTCCTCTCTCCGTCCTCGATGGGAACGTGATCCGGGTTATCTCGAGGCTGGATTATGTGACAGAAGATCCAAAGCTAAGCGCCACCAATAAGGCGCTCTGGCGACGGGCAGACGACCTCTTGGATCCGGATCGTCCCGGTGACTTTAATCAAGCGATGATGGAGCTCGGCGCTACGGTCTGCACCCCACGGGCGCCGAAGTGCCTGCTCTGTCCGCTCAACACACATTGCCAGGTCTTGAGAGAAGGTGAGCCAGAGTCTCTCCCCATGAAGACCAAGAGGAAGAAACGTCCTCAATACGACGTCATCGCCGCCCTATCGGAGACAGAGGACAACCGAATTTGGCTCGGTCTTCGCCCGACATCAGGGCTGCTCGGTGGCCTCTGGTCCCTCCCTTCCGTCCGTAGTGAACACCCTGATAGTTTGGCGGAGATGGGCTTGCGATGCGGTGACGAGATCGCTCAGATCCAGCACGGCTTTACCCATCAAGTCTGGAGTGTCCGACTCTATAGGGCCACGGGCCGCCCTCAGAGCGACCAGTTTGATCGATTCTCCGCATTCACCGTCTCGGAGATCGCTCACCTTGGCTTGGCTGGTCCATCCCTAAAAGCGCTCAGAGCCGCGGGCGTAAAGCTACCTCACAGGCGTGGAGCCGGCTGACGATTATGGGGTTGTCTTCTTCGGGCTTTCTGGAACGGCGGGCAAAGTGGGGAAGGGAATCAAAGATGGCTGACTTGTATTCGCAGGAGGTACACCTGCGTCAGGCGGGATCTCTTCTTTGTAGCCGTAGATCGTTGATCGGTCCTCGTTCTTCGTCATCTTAACGATCAGCTTCGTGTCCTGAAATGTGTAAACACGCGTGTTCACTGTGAGGCAGTCGTGCGCCTTGAACACGAGATCGAGCGGACCCGACTCGCGCTCAAACTCGTGGGTGAACGGGGTTCTGCCGAGCTTCTTCCTACCGTGGTATACCGTCGCCCTTAGAGCCCGAGGCTCAGTCCCGAAGGTGACCGTCACGGTGCTCTTCTGCTGAACCTTTTCCGGCACCCCTCCCCCATTTACTGCAGAGGGCTTCTTGCTGTCTTCAGCCCAAGTGATGGGCGTCAGAAAGAATGCAGCGAGAACAATGAGGACCGTAATAGAGGCTCTAATCATGGGGTACCTTCCGCCGCTTCTGGCGCCGCCGGAGCCTCCTCCTCAGCCGGCTTCTCACCTGGCATCAGAGCTGGATACGTCTCTCCTGGGATCTTGAAGAAGCCCTCCAGAGGCTCCTCCTCTTTACCCTCGATTTTTCCTTCAAGAACCGAAACGGGTAACGGGGGATCTAGATCGTATTGGAACCCACGAGACGGTACACGCATTTCATACACCTCGTCATTGTGCAGAAACTGGCGATGAAAGTTCATCCCCTGGTCTCCGGACACCGTATGAGATCGGTGGGAGAGGATGAATCCATACATCCTGACAGCGTGATGATTCATCAGCCGATGGCACCCGTGTGAAAACCTCTGCGCGCTCATTATCGACATATAGTCCGATGACCCATGAGCGCGAATCCCACGGTCGTGATCGCCCCGACCGTTCCGCCCTGGAATCACAAAGTATCCCGCCACGAGGCCATAGGCAGACAGATAGCCAGGACCCATCTCAGCATAATTCACTACCCCCTGCCGCTTACCCGCGACGTACCTACGCTTCGCGAGGCTCTTAAAGGGGGTCGATGGTGGAGGTATCCAGGTTGGGCCTGAGATAATCTTACGAATCACGCGATCGCCTACATCGGAGCCCTTGTACTTCAGATATACATAGCCGTTCGGCGCCTGGTCCGTCCTCCATCCGCCGATCGTCGTCGGCCATTTTACGAGGGGGATCTCTTGATCTAGATGACGCACCACCAAGCTCACGCTCGGCATAATCTTGCGACGTTGACGACGCTTCTTACCCTTGTCGTTATAGGGAAACTCATACCAAACTGTGCCGCGATCGATGACCAACTTCAGATCCATTGATGCGCTATAATAGTCAGGCACCTTCGGGAACTTCACGCCCACTCGAAGCCAAGAGAAATCGGACCTCGGCCAACGCTGGAAGAACGCGAGGACCTTCTGAGGTGTATCTAGACCCAATTGGCTCTGAGCAGCGTTACGAAACTCTTCCTTCATGTTTCTCACGACGGAGGTGGATCCGTCAGCGTTCTTATAGCTGACCGGCTTGCCCCGCTTCGTCTCCACGCTGCCGTCCTCTAAGATGCCTGTCGCCTCGAAGATCCTCTCCTCCAACACGCGCTCAAAAGCGAGATAGTTGGTCTGAATGGGCGGCTGAGCCATCCGCTTCATGGTCGTCTTTCGGAGATTGGTGTGCTCGTAGATCTTGTGCTTTCTCTGGAAGCGCCGGACAGCGTGCCTCAGACCTGTGTCCAGCTGGCCTCTCTTGTGACGATAACGCTTATGGTTGTGCTGATCACAATCCAAACGCTTCTCTATCTCCGCGAGCACGTTCGCCTGATGATCAGCGTCCATCACGTACTCGATCTGCTTTGCCAGGTCGGCGCGACTCAACTTGAGCTGCTCTAGATCATCGGTCATCGCCTTCTTGAGCGCCTTCTTGAGCGTACGTCGATAGCGTCGAAGCGTGTAGGTGTGACGCCGCTCCTTCTTTCGGTTTCGATATGTCATGGCGCTCAAGGAGCCGATCTTCTCGAAGTCGATGGCCTTAAAGCATTCAGATTGGGCGTCATCGACGAATCGGTCCCTAATCACCCCCATGCTTGGAGGTAGGCCAAACACCTCAAGGTAGTTCTTCTCGTCCCCAGGGAGCGGGCGGCCATCACCATCGGTCTCGTCATTGGCAAGGCCATTGAAGATTCGCCTGTATCGATTAGGGAGCGGGGTCCCCTCTGGGCTCATTCGCGTCTCAAAGATCTTTGGCGTCCACCCATCAGAGAAATCCACTTCCGTGTATCCGGCCGCTACAGCTGCTGACCGTTCGACAACTCGCTCTTCACCATCGACGACGATCAGCATGCGCCGGTCTTCGGGTAGCGTGGGTTGAGCTCGGAGAGGATCCGGGGGAGGCGGTGGCGGGGCTGCGTCGACAATCTCAGGACGCTGGACGGCCACCGGTGCGCCGCTGTTCGGCGACGCCGTCTGCTCTGGTTTACTACCGGCACATCCAGCCAATAAGACTACCAGGGAAATTCTTAGAGAGACGTATTGCACTCTCTGGTCACCTCTCTACGCGAAGAACACCAAGAACCCAGCAAAGAAACCGTTTCTATCTCGGGTGGTCAAGTGCAAGATGCGCTCACACCGAACAACCCATCAATCAGCCCTATCTGAAGAGGGTCTTAACTCCGATAATCTGCGTTAATCCGAACATAGTCCGCGCTAAAATCGCAGGTAAACACAGTCCGCGAAGCCGAGCCTAAACCCAAATCTAACCGAACCGAATACTCTGGCTTGCACATGACCGCATGTGCGGAAGCCTCAGCGTCTACCCCCTGCCAGACTCCGTCTTGGTAAAGGACCACGTCGTCCATGGATAGAGTAAGTCGATCGGGATCAAGAGGCGCGCCGCTGCGGCCCGCCGCTGCTATGATCCGTCCCCAGTTGGGGTCCTCGCCATGCATAGCTGTCTTGACCAGCGGGCTCAATGAGACGGCGTCAGCGGCCTTCGCCGCGTCGGCCAGGGTCGCCGCACCAGAGACGGTCAGCTCAACCACCTTCGTGCCACCCTCAGCGTCACGAATGATGTCCTTAGCCAGCTCTCCGGCCACCTCATGTAGCAACGTCTCAAATTGATCTAAGCTCTCATCCTTGAGATGGGCACCGCCAGCCCGACCGCTCGCCAGGAGCAGCGCCGTGTCGTTCGTGCTGGTGTCTCCGTCGATGGTGATCGCGTTAAAAGTGCGGTGACACACTCTACGCCAGAGCGGATCTAGCTCAGCCGGCGCGATGCTGGCGTCAGTGACGACAACCCCCAACATGGTCGCCATGTTTGGGTGAATCATCCCGGCCCCCTTGGAGACACCCGCCACGGTTACTCTGCGGCCATCAATCTCAGCGGAGCCCTGTCGTAACTTAGCGAACGTATCCGTCGTGCAGATCGCTTCGGCGAAATCCGACAGCCCGTCGTCACTCAACGCCTCATATGCCGCCGGAATACCTGACTCTAGCGTGGACATGGGCAGCGGCGCCCCGATCACACCAGTGCTGCACACCTGGACATCCATGGGTTGGCATCCAGCGACCATGGCTGCCCAAGCCGCCATCTGACGAGCATCCGAATCACCTTGAGGTCCGGTGCAGGCGTTCGCGTTCCCGCTATTGATGACAACGACCTTCGCCGTATGCCTGCCCGCGAGACGCGCCTTGCTCTGGACGACCGGCGCGGCCACGATCTGGTTTGTCGTATAAACCCCAGCACAGGCGACGGGCCCATCGGCGACCAAGAGAGCTAAGTCAGGCTTACCGCTCTTCTTGATTCCGCAGTGAATCCCGGCAAACCGAAACCCAGCTACCCTCACGTCGCTCAATGCTCGTTGCTCGGCTCAGCTGCAGCAGGCATCTCGGGTCCCGTAGGCAGGTCGGAGCCGTCAACAGGCGCGCCCCCCGCAGATTCGCCTCTCTGATCTGAGAGCATGTGACACTTCTTGTACTTCTTACCGCTACCGCACCAACAGGGGTCGTTCCGACCGATCTTTGGCCTCTCTCGACGCACAGTGCCCATCGCTCGACGCATGGGTCGCTGCTCGGCACCCTCATCGTCACTTCCGGTCATGCCCTCAGACGTCGTCATCTTCATGCGCGCCTGCTGCTCTTCGATGCGGCGCTCGTATTCTTCCTGACGCGCGAGGACCTCATCTTCTGACTCGATCTTAACGCGGTAGAGCTGACCCATAACCTTTGAATGAATCTGGACCATCAGCGCCTCGAAGAGGCTGTAGCCTTCCTTTTGGTACTCTTTCTTGGGATCCCGCTGTCCATAACCTCGCAAACCAATGCCGGTGCGAAGTTGGTCCATCGTCGTGAGGTGATCCTTCCAAAGCTCATCGATCTGCTGCAGATAAAGCTGCTTCTCTAATCGGTGAAAGAGACCCTCTTGGTTCTGATCTACCTCCGCAACCTTAGCTTTATATGGGCCGATCACACCCTTGAAGATGTAGTCCATATAGCGTTCACGTGATCGCGGGAGATTAGAGAGGTCAATCTCGTGCGAGAACTGAAAATTCACCTTCGCGACCAGCGCCTCAATGTCCCAATATTCGGGTCGAGTGCGCTCATTGCAGTGCTCGTTAACCATGTCGATTGAGAGCGCCCAGACTCCGTCGTAGCAGAGCTCTCGGAGCGTTTTCTCATCAGCACCAAGCATCTCACGACGCATGCCGTAGATGCTCTTACGCTGCTGGTTCATCACGTCATCATACTCGAGCATGTTCTTACGACTGTCGAAGTGCTGCGCCTCAACCCGTCGCTGAGCGTTCTCGATGGCCTTAGAGACCATGTTGTGTTCGATAGGCGCGTCGTCGCTCATCCCCAAGCCATCCATGATCGTCGCCATCTTATCGTTGGCGAAGATCCGCATGAGGTCGTCTTCGAGGGAGAGATAGAAGCGGCTGGCGCCAGGGTCTCCTTGGCGACCAGCTCGACCACGGAGCTGATTGTCGATTCGACGGCTCTCATGTCGCTCCGTACCCAGGATGAATAGGCCTCCAGCTTCCAAAACCTTGGACTGCTCACTTGAGAAGATATCGCGCGTCTCGGCGATCTGGGTGATGTAGTCCTCTGGGACACCGTGGAGAAACTCATTCTCGGCCTTGATCGCCCGCGCGTTCTCCTCTTTACCGATGCAGATCTGCTTTACGAAGTCTTCGACCTTCTCCCATTCGGGCGTATATCGAACCGCGTAACCGCCCTCTTCTATGAGACATTGGCCCCAATATTCGGCGTTTCCGCCGAGGATAATATCGGTACCTCGACCCGCCATGTTTGTCGCGACGGTGACGGCGCTTAAACGCCCCGCCTGTGCGACGATCGAGGCCTCACTCGAGTGCAGCTTGGCGTTCAGGACGGAGTGCTCCACCCCTTCGCTCTTAAGCATCCGGTGGATGATCTCGCTCTTCTCGACGCTCGTTGTACCGACCAAGATGGGCTGGCCCTGCTCGTGGCGCTCCTTGATCTCCTTGACGCACGCTGAGAACTTTCCTCGCTCACTGCGGTAGATCAAGTCGGGCTCATCGAAACGTTGTATCGGCTTGTTCGTTGGGACAACGACAACGTCTAGCTCGTAGATCTTCTGGAACTCGCCCTCTTCCGTCTTCGCGGTACCAGTCATACCGGACAGCTTGTTGTACAGACGAAAGTAATTCTGAAAACTGATGGTCGCGAGGGTCTGATTTTCAGACTGAATGTCGACGCCCTCTTTCGCCTCGACTGCCTGATGAAGCCCATCTGACCAACGACGCCCCGGCATCAAACGACCGGTGTGCTCATCGATGATCACGACCTCTCCGCTGTTGACCAGATAGTTCACGTCGCGGCGGTAAAGAGTGTGTGCCTTCAAGGCGTTGTTCACGTGATGCAGCAAGATGATGTGCGCTGGGTCGTATAGGTTGTCGACCTTCAACATGCGCTGCATATACTCGACACCCTCTTCAGTGAGAGTCGCCGAGTGCGACTTTTCATCCACGTTGAAGTGAATGTCCTTCTTGAGCTTAGGGATCACCTTATCGACAACACCGTAGAGCTCAGACGAGCCCTCCGCGGGGCCGCTGATGATCAAAGGTGTCCGCGCCTCATCGATGAGGATAGAGTCTACCTCGTCGATGATAGAGAAGTTCTGACCACGCTGGACATAATCGCCCAGGTCATACTTCATGTTGTCGCGCAGATAATCGAACCCAAATTCATTGTTCTGACCATAGGTGATGTCTGAGCCGTACGCGTCCTTGCGGGATTGATCATCCATACTGTTGACGATCACACCCGTGGATAGACCCAGCCAACGATAGACCTGCCCCATCCATTCGGCGTCACGACGAGCGAGATAATCGTTCACCGTGACGACGTGGACACCATCTCCGCTGAGCGCGTTCAGATAGCATGGCATGGTCGCGACGAGCGTCTTACCTTCACCAGTCTTCATCTCCGCGATCCGCCCAGAGTGGAGAACATAACCGCCGATAATCTGAACATCGTAAGGCCGCATGCCCAGGACGCGCCAAGCCGCCTCTCTCGCGACAGCGAACGCCTCAAATCGGATATCCTCTAGGGAGGCGCCATTCGCCAGTTTCTGTCTGAATTCCGCCGTCTTGCCGCGCAAAGCATCATCTGAGAGCGCTTTGACGCTGCCCTCAAGACTGTTGACCTTATGCAAGCTTGGCTGAAGCTTCTTAAGGGCGCGGTCATTCGACGTCCCGACCAGCTTCTGAATCAGCTTGAGCACGAGAGTCCTCCTCTAACAGGCCGCCATGTGGCTTTCACACGGCACGTGAGACACCGTTGGGTGTAGGGAAATAGAGCGGGAGTATTAAGCGCCCACGCCGCGGATGCAAGCGCTGGAGGCAATATTTTGACCGGAAACTATCCGGGCGCGCGTAGGCGTGCGTAGTCTTGGGGGCAATTTACGTTCTCAAGGACCCCTCGGTCGAGCACCTCCAAGCGTCTGTAACCCGCTTGATGTAAGAGGTCTCTCAAGGGTGTTTCGTCTCTCATCAGCAGTCGCCGCCTCAGCCAATCTGGAATCAAAACCGGGTGGCCTGGCTGATGTTGATAGACAGGGACGATCGCCTCCCTATGACTCATCCGTACCAAACG
>CALELH010000451.1 GCA_937902595.1 uncultured Myxococcales bacterium | reverse complement strand
TGGATCTGGATCAGGGGGTTCCCGGTGCGCGTGGCGTGTG
Organism: uncultured Myxococcales bacterium; assembly: GCA_937902595.1. GTDB lineage: Bacteria > Myxococcota_A > Bradymonadia > UBA7976 > UBA1532 > UBA1532. The sequence continues at coordinate 22,345 of CALELH010000451.1, read as the reverse complement.
CCTTGAGCGACATGCGCAAGGAGCCCGAGCTGCCGAAGCGGATCACGCTGCCGGTCACCACGTAGTGGGCCTTCAGGTTCTTACCGGTTTCGACCGCGCACTCGCCGATGCAGTCGGCGAGGGATTTGCCCGGCCCGAGGAGCACCTCGAAGTTCTCTTGGGTCATGATCAGGAACTGAGTCTTGGGGAGGGAGCGCCGCGCGACGGAGCGCACCATGTCCGTGAGATAGACGGTCTCTTCGTTGGTCAGGTCCGCCTTATTATCCAGAGGCAAGACGGCGATGCGCTGGGGCGCAGCCGCGGCGTCGGGGACGCTCAGGGCGCCGACGAGCCCCAAGAGCGACGCGATCAGCGCAGATACTAAACGATTCAAAAGACACCTCCCTGGAGACAGGCTAATACCAGCGACCGTCGCCGCCAAGCTTTAACCGCCGTTGAAACAGCGAGGCTCCTGGGATGTCGTCGCCCTGAACGACGACATCCCACGGTCGGGGCGGTCCGGCGCGCGACGCGCTCCGCGTTTTGCGCCGGCGGGGAATGAACAGAGATGCCTGGGCGTTGCTATGCACAGGCGGTGCTCTGGGCCGCCTTGATCTGGGGGTCAGTCATTCTTACCTTAAAGACCATCGCGGTGAGAGTGGTGGCCCTCTGTGTGGCGGCCGGGATCTGGTTGCCCAATATGCACCACCTCTTCGCCGTGGACACGTCGGAGTACCGACAGGACGTCGGGGTAGCGCCTAAGGCCCGGATGATGGCTGAGCGGCACCTCGCCATCTGGAGAGATCCCGACTTACGCGCTCAAGAGCTCAAGAAGATGCAGAAGGTCAATCCCGAGTGGGACTTCATGAGCCGCACGTACTTTGTCCTGGCCTTGGCCAACATCGCCCTCCGGGATCCCAGCTACGAGGACATCGCCTGCGAGATCATCGACGCGATCATCGAAAACACCCGCCGTCTGGAGAGAGAGAAGGGGATCAACCACTTCCTCCTGGGGTACGCCAGGCATCGACCGTGGGTCATGCGCCCTGCTCGTAGTCAGTTCATCGATGGAGAGATCGCGCTGATGATGGCGACCCGTCGGTTCATTCGGGAAGATCTGCGTTATCAGGCTCCTCTGCAGGAACTGTCTCGCGTCATGATCGCGCGGATGGAGCAGAGCGCGGTACTCTCGGCCGAGAGCTACCCCAATCAGGCTTGGCTGTTCTGTAACACCGTGAGCTTGGCCGCCATCCGCATGATGGACGTCCTGGATGGGTCGGACCACTCGGAGTTTCTCGCGCGATGGATCTCCACGGCTCAGCGCGGACTCATGGACCGCGCTACGGGCATGTTGATCTCGTCCTATGCCCTCGACGGTACTCCCGACCCGTCGGGCGATTGCCCCGAGGGCTCCACCATCTTCATGTCGGCGCATATGCTAGAGATCGTGGACGCTGAGTTCGCGGTCGACCAATACCGGCGCGCCGCTCAGGCGCTGCGCAAGTCGTTCCTCGGGTTTGGATACGCCGCGGAGTGGTCCAGCCGATGCCAGGGTCGCCACGACGTGGACTCGGGCCCCATCGTGCCCTTCTTAGACGCCAGCGCTGGCTCCAGCGGCATGGCCGTGCTGGGGTCCGCGGTCTTCGACGACGAGGCCTATCTCAGCGAGCTGCTTCGCAGCCTCGAGTTCGCGGCGTTCCCCGAGGAGAAGAACGGCCAGCTGGTCTACCACGCGAGCAACCCCGTGGGAGACGCCGTCCTCCTCTACGGTCTGGTCGAAGGCCCGCTCTGGCGGCGGGTCATGGAGGGGCGACGATGAGGGATCCAAAGCTGTGGTCGTGCGGCCGCTTCTTCTCCTACGCCCTGGTCTTGAGCGCCATGTTCTTCTTGGCGCATCTGGCGGGCTTCCAGAGCCACACCTCTGTCTTGGCGGGCACCCACAGCGGCACCTTCGCCGAGCAGTACTTCGGCCTCGTCTACTTGATCCTCTACGTGATCTTCGTGGGGATCGTGCCCGTCATGGCCATCGCCGGCGGCCTGCTGTGGCTGGGCGGGCGCTTGCTGGTGACGCCGGATGAGACGCCGCGGTCACTCGATGGGCAAGGCGTAGAAGGCGAAGCTCCCGATGCCTAGATCGTTGACCAGCCAGGGGATGTCTCCCGGCACATCTACGAAGGACACGGCGTCCGCTTGACTCGGCGCGGCGGTCGTGAGGACCACGGCGGTGTCGACGACCTCCACGCTCTCGATGGCCACGCCGTCCGAGAGGCTAAAGTAGACCTCGGCGCCCGGCTGGAGTGCTAAGCCACCGCCCGTCTCGCCAAACTCGATGACCAGCTCCCGCGGAGTGTTCCAGGTGGCCGACTGTGGGTTTGGCGCGTCGATGTTGCCCTCGGGCGCATCGTCGTAGAGCTCGCGACGGACGATCCGCGCCATGCGCTCGCCCCACTCCGCGTAGGTCGCGTGGAAGAAGTGGCAGCGGTCGTGTCCGTCGACGCCCGTGGTGCTCATGTTTCCGATGACGCGGTCCAAGAGATTAGGCAAGTCCCGCTGGACGTTGCGGTTCCAGGTGGGGTTTCCGCAGCCGGCGCGCACCTGGAAGGGGAAGACCCCCTCCACGTTGGGGTAGTCCTCGAGCCAGTCGGTGTACATGGCTGTCCACAGCTCCAGATACCTGTCGTAGGGCATCCCGCCGTTGCTCTCGCCCTGATGCCAAAAGATGGCGCGGACCGAGTCGGCGACCCCCGCTTGGCGGACCCGCCACAGGAGGCGGCCATAGATCGTGTTTAGGTTCTCCGGGTCCATCTCGTCCCGTTGGTGCTGCTCAACTCGGGTGCCCCCAACGGCGCCGTTGATGACCAAGATGGGGACCTCTTGGCTGTCCTTGATGACGTTCGCCAGGCGCATGCCCCACTGACCGATGGCGCCTCTGGTGTTGCCCTGATCGGCGACGGCGATGGCGAAGCTCCCGTCGTTGCCCGCGCCAGCGTTCGACACCGAGCTCCCGAAGCTGCGGACGAAGGTGTTCCGCTCCTGGTTGCCTAGCCTCTGGCGATGGTAGTCGATGGCCACGGCGTTGGACTGGCCGTCGATGACGAAGGCGTCTCCACACAAGACCTCTTCCCGGGTGACCACAGGCCGCCACCATCCACCCCCGTCGCTCCAGGACACGGCCACGTCATAGAGATGCAGGCCGGCCTCCAAGATCACAGGGAGGGAGAAGTTGAGGTCGTCGGTCTCGAAGGTCGCCACCTCCTCGTCTTCGCGGAGCACAGAGACGCGCACCTGGGTCGCGGCGCCCTCGGCTTGGCCCTCCACCGTAAATGTACAGGTGTCGGTCTCGAGATCTCGTCCATAGAAGTGCAGCGGCTGTGGTAGCTGCGTGAGCTCGACGTTCCCCTCTGGGCATTCGTTATCCACGACCCCATCGCAGTCGTCGTCGACGCCGTTGCAGCGCTCCTCCCCGTCGGGGCTTATGTCCTCGTTCGTGTCGTCGCAGTCACCGCCGTCGGCTACGTAGCCCTCGGGTGCGGCGCAGCTCAACACGGGGCTGCCGCCGGCCAGGGCGTCGTCCGGGCGAACCCAGAGCGCGACTCGGGCAGCCTGAGGTCCATAGGCCGGGACGCCGGGCGGATCATTCCAAGGAATCTTGGCGCCGATGGCGTAGAACCAGTTCCTGTGACCGACGGAGCCGTTGAGATACGTGGCGTTGTTCCCGGAGGGCTCTAGGCCGCCCCAGAGCTGGTCGGTATAGTCGACGTCTACGCTCACGTAGCCCTCGACTGGGCCGGCCGTCGGGTTCGAGTTTTGTCGCCAGATGTTTCGCCCATCGATGGCCGTGTTTGGCCAGTGGATGCGGAACTCGAAGTGGCCCCCGCTAGACCGAAAGGACTCCAAGAGGTCCAAGATGGAGTAGCGCCCGCTCCGAGGCTCCTCGCGATTTACGCTGAGCGCCTCTTGGTTTGAGTCGAAATAACCGGCGGCGACGTCATGGTAAAAGACGCGGGTCCAGCCGCCACCGTCCGTGGTCATGTCGCAGTAGACATCCAGGCTGAGACCCTCGGGTCCGTCTGGAGTGATGGTGTAGACTCCGTCGCGGTCGACGCCCTCAGCTAGGAGGCTCGAGCAGCTCGTCCCTCCGTCAGCGCCACGCCCATCCCCATCGCGGTCCGGGAACCAATAGGTCGCATCGAAGCCCTCATCGATGGTGTCGTCACAGTTATTGTCGAGGCCGTCGCAGACCTCATCTGCGCCGGGGAAGACCGTGGGCTCCTGAGGCGCGCAGTCGCCTCCACGCTGGGTGAAGCCTTCGGGTTGGCGACAGGCCGAGACCGCCTCGGGTGTCGCGAGGGCGACGGCGTCGTCGGGTCGAACCCAGAGGGCGACCTGAGCTGCGGATGGACCATAGGATGGGATACCGACCGGGTCTCCCCATCCGGCCGTCGAGGCGACGGCGTAGAACCAGTTGGGCCCGCCGACGGTGCCGTCGATGAAGCTCAAATCGTTAAAGCGGTTGTATTCGAGCCCGCCCCAGCCCTCGCCCTGGTAGTCGACGTCCACGGCCATGTAGCCCGCGATGGCGTCGACGGTGGGGTTGGATGACTGCCGCCAGATGTTGCGGCCGGGGATGTTTGAGTTTGGCCAGTTGATGCGGAAGTCGAGTTGGCCGTCGGCGGAGCGGAGGCTCTCGAGCCGGGACAAGATGGAGTAGCGACCGACCATGGGATCATCGACGCTGCGCTCGATGGCGTCTTCGTCGCCGTCCCAGTATCCCGCTGCGGTGTCATGGAAGAAGACCCGCGTCCATCCGCCGCCGTCGGTGGTCATATCGCAATAGACGCGCAGCGGCTCGTTCGGGCCCTCCTGCCCGTCCGGGTCGATGAGGTACACCCCGTCCTCTCCCGCGCCTGCGGCCAACCACGCCGTGCAGGATGGCTGGGCCTCGGTGATGACGGATCCATAGAAGCCGTCGCCGTCCGGGTCGGGGTAGTAGTCTTCGCGCTCCAGGCCATCGTCGACCTCGCCGTCGCAGTCGTTGTCCTGGTCGTCGCAGAGCTCCGGGGTGGGCATGGCCGCCAAGACGCAGGTGTCCCGGACCTCGCCCGCCTCGCAGACGGACTCGCCTCGACCTTGGCAGACCCCCTGACCGCAGGTGGTCGGCTCGACCATGAAGGCCTCGTCGGTGGCTCCGTCACAGTCGTCATCGATCAGATCGCAGGACGCGTCATCGTCTGCGGGCACGCCAGGCGAGCAGTCGTCCATGAGCTGCCCGTTCGAGCAGATGGTCCTACCCGTTGACGCGCAGGCGCCGAGACCGCAGGACGTATCCTCGGCGACGAAGGCCTCGTCGGTGGCTCCGTCGCAGTCATTATCGACGCCGTCGCACACGTCGGTGGGTCGTTCGCATTCGCCCCAGACGCCCGCGCGGCACGTCTGTTGAGCGCCCGCGCAGTCGGGGTCTTCTGCGCAGGGCCTCGTGTCGCCGTCGGCGCAAGGGTCTAAGGATCCGTCCCGCCCCTGTGGGTCATCTGCGTCAGGCGTGGCGTCTACCAGGCCTCGTCGGCCGTCGACCTCGGTCATCGCGTCATCGGCGACGGTGGCGTCGCTGAGGCTCGAGTCCGTCGACGGATCGTCGCCTGAAGACTCGATACAGCCGGTCACGACCGCCGCTAGAAGTACGAAGAGGGTTAGCGCGCCCGCGGGGCGCTTAAACCTAAGATGCGTGCTCATGAATGCCCCCATAATGACGTCGCCAGCATAGGAAGCTGTGAGCGGCGATTGCAATAGGCTCAGTTCGGTGCCGACAGCCCATGACAGTGGGAGGTGGAGTTTTGGTTCGTGATGCCCCTAGGGAGACCTCACCAATACAGTGGCTGGCCATCGACGGAGAAGAGGATGGAGACGCCGGCGACGAACTTGGATGAGCCGTCGAAGAAGCTCTGTCCTCCGACGGTGAAGAACACCGGGTATGAAGACGGCGCCATGACCTCCAGGCTGTATCCGACACCGAAGTCTGATTCGGCCTCCCACACCGCGTCTAAGCGGAGGCCAAAGATGGCCGCGAAGACCTCGCCACCCAAGCGCCCATACATCGCCTCATGAGCGGGTTGATAGCCAAAGTCTCCCACCAGTCCATAGCCAAGCAGGCCCAACTCAGCGACGCGGCTCGTCAAGAAGAGTCCACCGTGAGACAGGTGACTGTCTTGGTGATAGTCGGTCCCCACACCGACGCCGATGAAGCCCACGCTGTACTTGCTATGAGCGAGACCCACAGAGGGTAGCGCCAAGGCCAGGAAGAGCGCTGCCAAGGTCAACCGCGGGTCATTCGTGAGGCTCATCTTCTCTCCTCTTGAAGGGGTCCTGGGGGTGTGGAACACCCTCGTTTTGAGAAGGCGTCCAGACGGTCAACCCGTCATCACCGAGACCATAGTTCGACCCGCCCGCCTCTTTCAAACTTTAGGGGAGCGCTCAGGCGCCTATGAAAATAGGTTCGCAATGCGCAGATAGTTTGGAGGGAGATCTTGATTAGGCCTCGCGGTGGCAAGTATCTTCCATGCTCAGGGGAGACATCGCTTCTTGGGCGTCTTGAAGGCATCCCGCGCAGGGATAGAGACAGGGGGATAACGTGCGTAATTCGCAGCTGCTATGTTTGGTCGTTCTTGCACTCACAGGGATTGGGTGCACAGAGGTCGCGCCGACAAACCCATTTGACCCTCAAGCGCCGGACACGGTCCGCGCCAAAGCGACCTTCAGAGGCGTCATCTTGCGCATGCCGTGTGGAGCCGCTGAGGCTGTCCCAGCTCAAGGGGTGACGGTGTCCGTCTTCCAAGGCGATGAGTCGGTCAAGAGTTCTCAAACCGATGAGACGGGCGCCTTCGTGATCAGCGACCTTTCCGAAGGTGAATACACCCTCAGAACCTCTCTCGAGCGATACTTGAGTCAGAGCCTTCAGGTCGTCGGCCGCGCCGCCGCTGAACACCCCGTCGAAGGTCTGATTCTCCAGCCAGAGCAGGCCGCGCTCTTGGGCAACGTCCAGCGAGCGGACGATCCTGGTGCCGGCGCGACGGTCTACGTTCGAGGGAACGCCGACGACCTCAACATCGCCGGCGTGCAGCGGGTCGTGACCACGCTGCCTGGAGATGGCTCATTTTCCGTCGAAGGTCTCTGCCCTGGAGCGTACAGCGTGACGGCGGTGGCCGAGGGCTATCGGACCCCTGAGGCGCAAGAGGTGCAGGTGGGCTCAGAGATGGAGGCCCGCTATGAGGTCGTCTTGGTTCGGCGTCAATATGCACTCTCGACTCCGGATGTCTCGCGGAACCCAGTCCCTCTGACCTTCGCTGGGGACTCGGATCTCACCTTCGCGCGGTATTGGCTCGACTCAGCGGAGATCCCTGAAGACTTGGCGTTCTCAGCCTTAGACGCGGATCGCTCCGTGGCGCTCGAGATCGCCGGTGAAGGGCAGCACGTCATCTACGGACAGCTGGCTACGCCCCAGGCCGTCGATGATGATCCCGACAACGATCTGTATGCATTTGTCAGCCCAGTGATGGTCACCCGCACCGGTCTTGACGAGGTCCCACCCAACTTAACCTCCATCACCCATGTCACCCAGGACGGCGCCTCGCCGTATTACGTCGCAGGTGACGAAGCGACCTTGGATATCGTGGCCCATGATCCGACTCCATCGAGCGGGCTGACCGCTGTAGAGATTCAGTCCTCGGGCTCGGAGGAAGAACCCGTCCAGCTGAGCTATCAGAGTCGCCTGAACGTGTCCCTCTCGCAGCCCGGTTGGAATGAGTTCTCTTTCAGGGTGCGTGACAGAGCCGGCAACTTCAGCGCCGCGCCCGACGCTGAGTCGGACAACACCGGCAAGGCGATTCGCATCTTTCGGGATGACGAGGCCCCTCAACCAGGCCTATTGGACGATCCAATCCCTGTCGGCCTACGCCTCTTGAGCCAGAATCCCACCAGGGAGCCATCGGCTGAGCTCTTGATCGTCGCCCACGATCCTGATCAGGCCCCGCTCTCCTACCGGGTCGCCATCGGTCAAGTCGGCGCGGTGAACATCGAGACGGCCATCTGGAACCCTCTGCCCGAGAGCGGTGAGATCCGCCACACGATCTCTATCCCATCCAGCCGAGATGGAACCTGGCAGATCACCGCGCAGGTCAGAGACGCGGCCGGCAGACTTTGGGTCTCCGATGAGTCGATAGATGTGACCTTAGACCGGGTCGTTAAAGCGCCATCTCAGGTCTGGGCGGACACGGGTGGGGACCGCATCGGACAGAACGCCGTGGTGAGCGTCGATGGTGGCGCGCCCTACCGAGCAAACCTCTCCGTCGCGGTCCTGAACCGTGACGAGTCGTTGACCGCCGTCTGTACGGCCGGCTGCCCTGAGGATGGAGAGCAGACTTGTCGAATTGAGGGCGAGAGAGACACGTGCGTGATCCCTGGAGTCCTCTTAGGGGAAGTTCAGGACGGTACGGTCACCGACGTAGAGTTTCAGGTGGTCATGGTCGACGACGCAGGAAACCGCTCTTCCCCAGCGTCGCTGAGGTTCACGGTGGATCAGCTGCCTCCGCTTCTAGATACGGTGCGCCACATACCAGGGGAGAGAGCCCTCGTTGGCTATGTCGCGTCTGATCTGAGCGATCTCGCGGCGGTCGCGACCATCGCCTTGAGCGCGGTCGACCCTGCGCCCTCACCGGGGCTGAGGTCCGTGGAGGTGAGTCGGGTCGGTGACGTCGCTGATCCTCAAACCAGCGTGCTTGATTTCGCGCCGACCGTGACGGTCCGATTGCCCAGCATAGGTCCCAATCAGCTCGAAGTGTCGGTCTTAGACTTCGCCGGTAATCGAAGCGAGAGCATACCCGTCGAGATTTTTCGCGACGCTCATGAGCCGGAGGGGATGGTGATACCGGCCCGCCGACAAGGCAGGATCCCCGAGGAGACCGGCCTGCGTATCAACAACGAGTCCGAATCGTCCCCGCCCGTCACGAATGAGCAGGTGGTCAATGTGGAGATCTCGGCGCGTGATCGCGACGCGCGGAATCGAACCGATGGGCGGACCGGCCTGCGCTACCGCCTGGCAGCTGGCTTAGTGGGTGAGGTCAACATAGAGTCGTCGTCCTGGGTCGAGATCGAAGAGCTAGGCCCCTTCATCCAGTCCGTCGCGCTACCGGGTGGGCGAGATGGCACCTATTCAGTTGAGCTTGAGGTGATGGATTTCGCCGGGAACATGTGGGACCAAGGCCGATTGGCCAAGAACATCCGACTCGATAGAACCAACGCGGGGCCTACGAGCCTCCGCGCGCTCAGCGGCCAGGTTGAGATCCCTGAAGGCAGCACGGTTCGCTTGGAGCCAGACGCAGCTGGAGACTATCGAGTCAGGGTCGAGGTCAGCACCGCCGGCATCGAGCAAGTGCGCGCGTGTTTGGTGAGCTGTGATCGCCCACCCCGCTGTATGATAGGAGATGGAGAGACCTCCTGTGAACTCGACGTCCGCCTCCCCGGTGTCTTCCCTGGGACCGTCGAGTTCGTGGAGCTGCCCATCGTCACGCGTGACCTCGCCGGAAACAGATCCGATCCGATGATCCTGTCTTTCACCGTCGACCTGCAGCCTCCCCTCGAGACCAGCGTCGATTTTGCCTATGGCGTGCGCTTGAACGACCAAGGCGAGTCCTTGACCAATAAGAAGGACGGCAGCGGGATAGGGTTGCTCCTGAACGCTGTGGACGCCGTCGCCTATCGGATTGATGGCGACACGACCACCGGTGGTGCTGAGGTGAGCCAAGACGTCTTCCCAGTGGAGGTCCCCGTCGTCCTCGACGCGACCGAAGACGGGGTCAAGGCCATCGACGTCACCTTCATTGATGACGCCGGCAATCAGGTCACAGAGACGCTCAACGTCCGACTCGACACGGAGAAGCCGGTCTTCGATGTGTCTCTGGTCGTCGATGATGAAGAGCTTCAGGTTGGCGGGGGTAATCTACCTCGAATCGTCTCGCCCACGGTGGGAGTTCGACTCAGGCTTCCGGAGCCTGATCAAGACTGTGAGAACCTGAGGAATGACTCTTGCCGACTCGAGCAGCGAGTCTCTCTCTCGGATCAGTTCCTCGGCGCTGTCTGGACTCGGGCGGCGGAGTCCTTTGACTTTACTCTGCCTGCGGTGTCTGGCCCCCGAAGCATCTATGTGCAGCTACGTGATCCGGCCGGCAACGTCTCGGCGCCGAGCCGCGTGGATCTGGATCTGAATCTCCAAGACGTCGACGTCAATCTGATCGTCGATCTTGAAGGGCCTAGCGTCCCAGGCCTGCGGCGGGATTATATCAGCCCCGATAAGATTCGCCTTGAGATCACCGCGCCCGCGGACGCAGACCTGGAGTATTACGTCGTTGAGCGTAACGTACCGGAAATCGACGGGGCGAGCTGGCACACGGTCAGACTGACTCCGGCCATCGCCGATGATGAGGCGTCTATCGCGGTCAGTCAGGCATGTCGAGTGCAGTCGGCGAACTGTGATGATCCCCAGAGCTGCCTGCCCGCTTTTCCGAGGCAGGTGCTGCTCGTTGAAGACCGCCAATTATACCAGGGTCTCAACCACTTCTACCGGGTGCGAGCGTTCGATGATCTTGGTAACCCCTCAGGGATCTCGGTGCCCCTGGACGCGGGCACACCCATCGGCCCACCCAGCGCCTTCCTGACAACACTGGGGGACACGCGAGTCGTGAGTTGGGCGCCCGTCCCAGGGACCTTTGACGTCGAGCGCGTTATCTACGAGATCCGCGCCATCGACGGCACTCTCCTCTCGGAAGAGGAGCTGCCAACCGCCGGTTCACAGGTCGTCCTACCCCCCATTAATTTTGATAACGAGCTTGTACAAGAGGCGGTTCGCGTCCGCGCCAAGAATGTGGATGAGAGCATCGTCTGGGAGACTCGGGTCTCCGAATTGGGGCTCTTCAATGAGGTGGTAGATCCAGGCCCGCGCTCTGGCACCCTCATCAAGGGAGCTGAGGACGGTGAGGGGGTCCTACACACCGTCGAGCTTGAGGACTCGAGTGGTGATCTCGTCTACCGGAAATTCTTGAACACCGGGCAGCGGACGGCCGCTCGCTACTCGACCGTTAGAGCCGCGGATGGCGTCAACCATCCCATCAGCGCGGCGCCCCTAGACATCGTCATCGGTCCTGGTGATGTTGCCTACGCTCTGTTCCATGGCCGACGCCAATGGTCTGGTGCCAGAGACGCCATCTATTTCGTTGCGCTTGGTCAGGAGGGCGCGACTCTCGCGAACGCTGTTGAGATTCAGAGCGGTATCTGTGGTCCAGATATGTCAGCCCACAGAGCCAACTGTGAGCTGACCGCCGACCGCTCGTTTGGCGTGTGGGGAAGCGTCGAGGTCGAGGTGAGTCACGACGAAGAGCAGGCTCCAATCGTCCATGTCGCCTGGGCCTCTTTGAACAGTGATGGATTAATGTACACCCACTTCGAGCTCGGTGACGCGACGGCGCCGGCTAGCCTCGTCATCGATGGCCAACATCGGGCCGGGCACGGTGTCAAGATGTCTAGGTCTCCGGCCCAAGCCAACGCCCTGACGCTCACCTACGCCGTTGGTACTGGGGACAATGACAAGCTCACAGGGATCGTCAACACGGTGCTGCTCCCGAACGGTCAGTGGGGAGTGGGTCCACCGATCATTGACGACCTCACCGTCTCGCGTGGTGCTAATCCCAAGACGCCACGGCAACGGATCTTCGACTCGTTGTTTAGCCCGGATGGATTACAACACATCGTCTATTGGTCGAGCGGCAACGAGCTGCGTTACCGACGTCGCGACGCGACGACGAGCGAAATACTCACCGACGTAGTTATCGTCGAAGACATAAAGACGATGCCGAAGATGATTCGACTCCGGGATGGCCACATCGCCATTGCGTACGTGTCCATGCCCGACAGTAATTTGGGAGTGCCCTCGAGCATTATTCTTCACACCGAGGAAGAGGTGGGCTCCATCCCCGCCGTCTTTAGGACCGACATCATCGGAACCATCTATACGGAGAGCGTGCAAAGCTTTGATGTAGTCAGCGGTGATTCAGGCCGCGTACGAGTCTTGGTTGACGTTGATGGGGGCGCCTTTAGTCGAATCGCCGTCGACGCGACGGTCGATCGTCTCTTGGGGTCTACGCGACAGGTCTTGGCGCCAGATTGTCAACATCCCGGATACTTCCTGCGCGGCGCCAGAGACCCGGTCGGAAATGTTCATCTGGCGTACGTCGATGGGTTTAACCGCTTGTATGCGCAACAATCGTCCTTCTCTCCAGTTCTTGGGCAAGGTGTTCAGCTCGTCGAGGGCGAGGAGGACCTACCCTGCGCCGATGGCAGCCGGTCCGGTGATGGGCCAGGGACTCTGCTCGAGGTGATCGGTCAGGGGCCATTTAAGACCCACGTGCTCTATAATGGCCGCTCGCTCAATAACAATGGCGGCGGAAACACCACGGCGCTCTACTATGCTCAAGTTGCGCACGCTGGTGTCGCGGAGGTCACCCGGAGAGTGATCGCCGAGGACTCCGTCTTCTCTCAGCTCGGCACCCACACAAAGAACAGGGCAGGCTTTCACCTTGACGCGCGTGGGGTTCTCCATATCACTTGGGTCTCTCTCAGCTGTGATGGCCAAGGTTCGTACTGCGCGCGTTATCGGCAGCTTGATCTCAATAAAGACGAAGAGACCGACATGGTCTTCCCTGCGTGTGGGAAGGCCTATTTCACAAAGCTCCTCGAGACCGACGGAGGGCTCAACCTCGTATGCGCTCAGGAGTCTGGGTTCCCTGACTGGGTGACCGAAGTGAGAGTCTTCGCTCTCGAGGCTCCAGGCGCGCCTCTTGTACAGGAGGTGGTCGTCACTGGTAAGCAGAGCGTCCTAGACGTCACCATGTTGCCTGCTGAGCTGTCCGCCGATAATGAATCTGAGCTCTATGTCGCGTGGTTCGAGGGGCCAAACCTCTACGTGGGTCAATCTGAAGAGCGGGCGATGCTGATCTCATCTAGCTATGGGCACCCCCAAAGTAACGCCCAGCTGTTTGTGGCGGACTCGGGTGAGGTCCAAGCACTCTACAGCGAGTCTCGAGTTCAGGGTCCGGACCTGGAGCTGGCGTTGGTTTATCGAAAGATAGTCAACGAGACCGTGGGTCCAGCGGTTGTGCTTCAGCGCGCTCAGACAGAGCTAGATAATCTCTCTGGAGCGAGCGGTCGTTTTGGCTTCGTGGTGCATGCGGATGGGGATTATCTCTCCCTCTACTACCAAGACATCACGATGGTGGATGGGTCGACCGGAGGGATCTTCACACAGACCTTTCGGCCCAATCGACCGCCTAAGGTTACGCATCGCCGAGTCGATGGACTCTTGCCGCTGGGACAGGGGCTCGATCTGGATGAAGATGGATTACCTCGGAGCATCGATGGCCAGGTCATTCCCGATGAGTGCGAGACGGTGTGGAGCCCTGATGAAGCCCTTAGGCCCATGTGTCACCTCTGCGCGCCCGGCGCTCTGGATCTAGATGAGGACGCGGTACTCGACGCCGAGGATAACTGTCCTCTCGTCCCTAACGGTGATCAGCTAGACACCGATGAGGATGGTATCGGAGACGCCTGCGATGAGCCCGATGACTCAGGCCCAGTTGTCCCGGACAGCTGCGAGGATATCCAGGAACTCATTCCTGACGATGATGGTTTAGTCGTGGTCAATGGGACGACAGAGAACGGCTTCGCTCGATTTGAGCTTGGGTGCACGGAGACCGGGCGCGCCAATGACGTGACCTATGCGTTCACCGCTCCCTACGATGGGTTGTGGCGTTTCACCACAGAGGGATCGTCTTTTGACACGGTGCTCGGTTTCGTCTCCGACTGTGACCCCAACTCCAGTCAAGTGATCCTGTGCAATGACGATGACGGAGATCAGAGGCACTCTCGTCTAGAATTGGAGATGACCGAAGGTCAGACCCTATTTGTCGTGGTCGATGGGTACTCGAACACCTCAGGCAGCTTTAGGCTCACTGGGACGTGTATTGAGTGTAACGCGGCCGCTGATACAGACGGAGATGGGGTCTCCGATGATGTCGACAATTGCGTTGAGGTCTCTAATCCGGAGCAGGTCGATCTGAACCGGAATGGGACAGGTGACGTCTGTGAGCCCGCTCTCCGTTTGGATTGTGACGGCCGTGACATCAACGACCTCAGAATCAGAGAACATCGAGATGGATCGGCGTCCTATGTCGGACTCGGCAGATTGAGCGCGAACAGCGCCGTGATAGGAACGTTCTCTTGCGCAGGAGAATCGCGGGTCGAGGTCTTTCGTTTCGTCGCGCCGTCGGAGGGGGCGTGGAGATTTGAGGTTCGTGGTGCTCGTGACTTCAGCCCGTTTATTGGTCTCTCAGGCGACGTCTGCGACGGCGCCGTCGGTGAGATCGCCTGTCAGCGTGTTGATCCACTTGAGCATTACCTCCTCGAGGGAGCAGAGATTCTCATCAGCGTGGGCGCGCTTGGCGAGGTGCCCAACCAAGGGTCCTTCCTCGTAGAAGCTCGACTCGGCGAGGGGGTCGATCAGGACGGAGACGGGGTGCTCGGAGACGATGACAACTGTCCATTGGTGCCCAACGCTGACCAGGTAGACGCGGACAGAGATGGGCTGGGAGACGCGTGCGACAATTGTCGTAGCACGCCTAACCCAGCGCAACGTGACGCCGATGGAGATGGTGTGGGCGATGGCTGCGATAACTGCGTCGCTCTCTCCAACGCTGACCAAGCCAACTCCGACCGAGACGACCTGGGAGACGCGTGCGACAACTGCGCGAACGCGACCAACGCTGATCAAGCAGACTCGGACAACGATGGCTCTGGTGATGCGTGCGATAACTGCTCCGGTGTCGCCAATCCAGACCAGGCCGACGCCGATGGAGATCGGGTCGGCGATGTCTGTGACAACTGCGTTGGCGCGAGCAACGTGGACCAAGCCGATAACGATGAAGATGGCCTGGGCGACGCGTGCGACAACTGCGAGGCGGTCAGCAATGTTGATCAGCGCGATATGGATGGTGATGGCGTCGGTGATGTCTGTGACAACTGCGCCAACCTGAGCAACGCCGACCAGGTAGACAGCGATGGAGATCTGCTCGGGGACGTCTGTGACAACTGCGCCAATTTTAGGAACGCGGACCAGGCAGACGGCGACGGTGATGGGGTGGGAGATGCGTGCGACAACTGCGAGGCGGCCGCGAACCCTAATCAAGGTGACGCTGATGGCGACCGGATCGGCGACGCCTGCGACAACTGCTCGAGCGTGAGCAACGCTGATCAGGCGGATGGAGACGGCGACGGCGTTGGCGACGTGTGCGACAATTGCGTCAGCGATCTCAACCTAGATCAGCGCGATATGGATGGTGACGGTGTCGGTGATGTCTGCGACAACTGCGTCGCGGCGTCCAACGTAGATCAGACTGACTCCGATGAAGATCGCGTCGGCGATGCCTGCGACAATTGTCCCGTGATGCCCAATCAAGACCAGGCGGACGGCGATGAAGATAGGGTTGGTGATGTCTGTGACAACTGCGCGGGTGTCTCGAACCCTGAACAGGCCGACGCCGACCGTGATCGGGTGGGCGATGCCTGTGACAATTGTGTGGGTGTCGCGAACGAGAACCAGGCGGACGGCGATGAAGATAGGGTCGGTGATGTCTGCGATAATTGCGTCGAGATCGCCAACGCCAACCAGTCAGATGCAGACGAAGATAGCGTGGGTGATGCCTGCGATAATTGTGTTCAGGTCTCAAACCAAAACCAGGCCGACACAGATCGGGACGGCGTCGGAAATCGCTGTGATAATTGCATGCGGGCCTCGAACGCTGACCAGGCTGACGCCGACAGAGATCGTGTAGGCGACGCCTGTGACAATTGCCCAGATGTAAGGAACCCAGACCAGGCCGACGAAGATCGAGACCTCATCGGTGATGTATGTGAACAGCAAGATCCTGAATGTCGTCGAGACCAAGATTGCCCTGCTAACCAATCCTGTGCGCGCGGGGAATGTGTCGCCGGGAGCGCCAACGACTGTGAAGATGTCTTGGAGATTACGTCTATTCGGCCAAACCAGCAGGGCGAATACATCGTTGAAGGCACGACCCGAGGAGCCGGGGCTGACTACAGTTTGCAGTGTGCCAGGTCGGACCAGGCAGAGGATATTGTCTATGCCTTCACGCCCCCAGCGTCCGGTGAGTGGAGCTTCTCAACCTTCGGTACCCGCTGGGACACGGCGCTTCAGATTCGCTCCGCTTGTGAGGGCGGCGCCATCGGTGGATGTAATGATAACAGCGATCGCGATCGAAGCTCGTTGATCTCTCTCCGCTTGATTCGAGGACGCACCGTCTATGTGGTCGTCGATGGGGTCGGAAACGCCGGTGGAGAGTTCGTGCTTACGGTCTCTCAGGCAGATGGTAACTGATCGGGCGCGCCGCGCCGGATGCCTGACTCGAGGGGACCTGTGCCCGTGAGTCTCCGCCTGGACGGCACTGACGTCTTGGAGAGGTGAAACAGGTGGACGGCAGGCTACCGTTCTTGCTGAGCGTCGAAGATGACTGAGTGTAGGTTGGCGACCCATTGATAGCCGGCCTCAGTGAGGCGCAGATATTCCAACGCCTCGGTGATGTAGGGACGCACGGTGTTCCAGAAGAAGACGGGGTAACGACGCCGTACGTCGTCTGGGTTCTTGTATCCGAGCTTCTTATGGGCTCCGGTCTCATAGAATTCGTAGAACAAGGCAGGCAGTTTCATCAGGTAGCGGGGATCTGCCAGCTGTCCGATAAGGTCTGCGGCTCGAACCAGACCGGGGAAGTCTCGATTACACGCGTAGTCTTCGCCCTCGGGAACGGGGAACCGCGTGTGCTCGATGTTTCTGCAGATCTGTTCGACATCGAGCAGCGCGTTTCCTGCGAATCTATCTCTAATAAACATCTTCGCCCGGTCCACATGATACGGGCTCATCGACGCGTCCGTCACGGTCGACCCTAGAACGACGCACTCATCACCGATGCCCGTCATATAGACGCCTGGGCGGTCTCCCGCGCAGGCACCGCGAACATATCCGATGTCATGGAACGCGAGGGCGACGGTGTACATGAGCCAGTCATGAGGGGTGACGTCGCCATCCCTGATTTGGCGCCCAGAGATGATCCGTAGACCCACCTCTAAGACAAAGGCCGTGTGTTCGACGTTGTGATAGAGCGCGTCGCTGTTCCGGATGTTCTCGATAGCCATACGGACGGCCCAGCACGCGATGTTCGGATACTCCGGGTTGAGCAGCCCATAGTCTCGTTTATAGATGGCGCGAACTTCCTCCGTCAGACGGTCGATCATGATCTCGTTTGTGGACAGCACTCTCTTCCCCAGTTCTGTGCTTAGCTATCGGCAGTCGTGCAGGATCTTTACCGAGTCTATGATGTGTAGATTGGAGGCCCATCCCGTGGAACCCGAGAAGAACATGTAGCCACCCTTGAAGACCAAGCGTGCGTCCTGCTCCAGGACTACCACTTCATCAAAGCTGACCCGTAGTCTGTCCGCCAATAGGTCCACCCTGACTCGGTGATCCTGCATGTCTTCAATATTGGGCACCTCAAACCAGGCCAGGTGGTCACTGGCGTCGACGTTTTGAGTAATGGCGATGTGATTCTCTTCCGTGGGATCGGTGTGTCGGTTTCCTGCATTTATCGAGTTGTACCAGGTGTCGACCTCCACGGTGATGGCCTCGACTTCTTGATTAAACTCAGGGGTGGCGAAGGCCCCGCCCACCGCATAGCCCAATCCTGCCCCTGACGCTGCGGCGTCCAGGAGAGAGATAAACCGGTCGGGGTCGGGTAAGTTAACGATGGTGAGGGCGAAGCCATCGGCGCCACCGTTCAGGCCGTTGCCAGTACGGATGGTAAATTCGATGGACGCTAGGCCCCTCTCGATGAGATCGATGTCATTATAATAAGCGCCCTTCTGACCTTGAGTGGGTCCAGTCATGTCAAGCCAACCGCCTGGATCCCACGTCGCAGAGCCATGTCGAGTCCAGGTTACCGGGTTTTCATTGAAGTCCTCGAGGAACTCTCCTCGGCAGCTGAAGATCTCAAAATCGCTCTCCTCCTCACATTGACCAGCGGGTGTTTGCACGACCACCTTTGCGCGTCTTAAATCGCCGGCTTGCACCTCCCGTTCGAAGATGAACTGGCCATCAGCGTTTGTGAACGCTTCGCCCTCGACCTCGCCTCCTATGAGGAGTTGAACAGTTGTATTCGCCGCGGGGTTACCCGCTCCGGTGTCGACCTGACCGACCACTTGGATACGATCATCATCGGGTATGAAACTCCCTGGTTCCGGGCTGATAACGCTGACTTCGTAGCCGCACTCGATGATCTCTCTTGACGCATCACTGGTTCCTGAGTCCCAGGTTCCTGCGTCTATGACCTCTCCATTCATTGGCATCGATACATCTAATATTGGCGTTGTCTCGTCGATGGGGATCGCGTCTGCGTATCCTTGATCTGGCGAATTGGGAGTACGCGGTTCGATACCCACTTTGGTTGTGCAGGCAGCAGTAAGCGCTGTAGCGATGGCGACGAGGAACATGCGGATCATCAGGGCTCCTTAAGTGTCATAAGGTTCTCGGTCGTCTCGGCTTCCATAGGCTCAACCCTCAAAATAATGACTGTCGTCTAAGCGAGCGCAGACTCGGATGAGTCACAGTTGGGGATAGCGCACGACGCCACCCTCTCAGCTGGGTATCTGACCTTGAGATCTTCAGAGGCTGAGACCCTCGGAGCGAATCAAGTCGCGCGGCTCTTGGGACAGCTGTATTCGGACTGAAGGCCTAACCGGGTCACTGGACGAATTCAGAGGGTTTTCTTACAGGAGAGATTGGTGAGGAGCGATTGGCCGCATGTTGGGTGTGGGGCGAGGCAGAGCCATGCTGCGGAGTGCCGTCTGATGCCGTCCATTCTCACAAAGACAGCAGGCGCAGTCTCTCTATCGCCTGCAGTCTTCGTCGATCATACCGTCGCAGTCGGAGTCTCCCCCGCCACAGCTGTCGGGGCCCCGACCTGGTTGTCCCGGGGTACAGACGCTGACTCGAGCTCCATCGACGCAGTTGGTCTGACCATCTCGCCGACAGACGCCCTGACCGCACACGATCTCCTCGACCACAAAGTGCTCATCAGAGTCGCCATCGCAGTCGTCGTCGACTCCATCACAGGTCGCATCACCTCGTGCTGGCATGCCCGGTGTGCAGAGGTTGATCTCTCCGCCGCCACGACAGGCGGTCTGACCCATAGCGCGACAGGCGCCGCGTCCGCAAAACACCCCCCGACTAACGAAGTCTTCATCGAGCGCCCCATCACAATCCGAGTCTTGGCCGTCACATTGATCCGGACCAGCCTCTGGCATACCCGCGGTGCAGATGCTCACGGGGTTTCCACGTTGGCAAGCGGTCTCTCCGTTTCGCTCGCAGACGCCTTGGCCACAAGTGATCGCCTCTGATTGAAAGTCTTCGTCTAGGGCGCGATCGCAATCGTTGTCCTGACCGTCGCATATGTCTGGACCGCCGCAGGGCGCGGCATCGTCAATACAGCCACGACAGTCATCAGAGCAGCGCTGACCAGCAGGACAGGTGTCCACACACTGACCAGCAGCACCCCGACTACAGGGACGTTGAGGGCCGCCACCGGCGCCACCGGCTCCACCGGCTCCACCGACGCCTCCGGCGCCACCGGCTCCACCGACGCCTCCGGCGCCACCGGCTCCACCGGCGCCACCCGCGCCACCGGATCCACCGGCGCCACCCGCGCCTCCGGCCCCAGAGTTGTCAGGAATACAGACGACGCAGCTGCCATCACAAACTTCGCCATCAGGGCAACGGTCGACGCACTCATCATTGACCGATTGGCAGTCTCGGGGCGCAGAGTCTTCCTTGTCGCAGACCGCCGAACATCCGTCACCGTCTTCCGTATTACCGTCGTCGCACCCCTCGATGTAGGGCAGGACCTGGTCCACCTGAGTGACGCCGTCCCCACAACAAGGGCCCGCCTCCACGTCCATACGAACGATCATGCACTCTCGCCGTACATATTCGGTGGCGCAGTCTTCGCTGCAGAGGGGGTCGACCTGTTGTGGTCGATGACAGACGCCACCTACGCAGGTGTCATTCGGTCCCTCGGTGCAGTCGGCGTCTACCTGGCAAGCGCACGCGGTCTCCGCCGGATCTTCAAACCGATTATCGAAGCACGCGCTGAGCTGCTCTAACCAACGAACTCCGAGAAGAGAGATAAAGGGCGTGGCGTGCATACGGTTTCGATACTCGGGTTTCATAGCGTATGACTCGTAGACCATGTCGAGCTCTTGAGTGATGGTCCCATCAGGTTGTTCAGCGTCGACCCACTGTGGATTAAACATGGCGTTGATGTTCAGGACCGGGCCATGGGTCGGGTCGTTGACGACGAGGCCAGGAAAGTCATCGGCGAGGGACAGGGAGAAGAGATTCGCGTCCACATCGAGGCAGCCCCAGATCAACATCATATTGTCCGTCACCTCAGTGCACGGGAACGTGTAGGATTGTCCATCGGTCGGGTCGGTGTAATTGCAGTCAAATGTGCCGATATCCTGGGGTAGGTCAGCGTAGAACTGCCGCCAGGTCTTTCCGTTGATGCACATCTGGTTATTGATCCAGACCTCCATCCCCATGTCCGTACCAAAGTTCATGGCGTCGACCACGCCGCCGCTCATGTCATCCTCCGTGTTCGCGTTGGGACTCTGAGTTTGTACGGGCATGTCCGCTTTACACCATTCGAGAAAATCCTCGAGGCTCCCGGCGTTCCCTGACGTGAATTGCTCCGGAGACTGAACGACCGGAGGCAGCGCGTTCCAGGCGTCTGAGGGGCTCTCTGGATAGCGACAAACTCCACTCGCGAAGGCGTTACACTCTGGGCTCAGCTGCGCGCCGTCATCGGTCAGGCTCTCCGGTGGAGTGGTCGCCGAGATGGGGAAGCGGTTCGTGACCCCAGTGCCCGCGACGGCTGTCGCGCACTCATGTTGGTACCTGGCCTCCAGCCCTGGCTGGTACCAAGCCTTGGAGGTCGAGCCCACGTCCCAAGCGCGGCTGACATCGAAGAGACGCCAGGTCTTCTTGCGCCCGAATATCTTGAAGGACGCCTCCACGAAGGCGGACAGCTTGAAGCGAGCGAGGAAGTTGATCGTAGAGAGCGCGTAGGAGGTGATCAGGTGCATGGGCGCGCTGACGTTGGCGATGCCGTAGACGAACTCTTCTGCGTAGGGGACATCGTCTGGTGGGACGCAGAGACCGTCTTCGCAGACGCGACCGCTCGCGCAATCAGAGTCATCGCCGCAGGAGGCGACGCAGGCCCCGTTACGGCAAGTCCGGCCATTGGGGCAGGTCTCATCCTCTCCGCAGACGCATGAGAATCCATCGCCCCCGGCTGCTCCACATCGACCGTTAGCGCAGACCTCTCCGTTCATGCAGTGGTCGTCCGACTCGCAGCCACACGCGGAGCTAAACCCATGTTGAAGCGGGCTACATCCGGCGCCATTCCAACCCACCAGCTCCTCGTTGACCTCCGTGTAACAGGTGTACGGGGTCCACTGTCCTGCCTGCTGAGCCGGCTCCCAGATAAACGGAACAAACAGAGATGGTGTGCTGCTGACCGCCGCGTCGAAGGTGTCGATGTCGCCGATGGTCTGTCCCTGGCTGTTTCTCCCGCGCTGGCAGGGTACTCCGGCGGTGCTTATCCCGACGTAGGTGATGGGATAAGACGCGTGCTCGCCCAGGGCCCAAGGCCCTAGTGACACGTACCCCTCAGCGGCGGACGCTTGCGGGTCCATATAGCTGAAATTGAGGCAATACCCTTCGCGGGTACATTTGTCCTCGGACAGCGCCGCTGCGGCCGCTGCGGCGGCTTGCCCCATGACAAAGCTCTGCCACTGCTCCGTCAGATTACCCTGAGATCCGAGGACGTATTGGGCGGACTCGGTGACGTCTCCAATTCGGAGTTGACCCATGGAGATCGGTGGCTCCGCAGGCGGGGGGACGGCCAGACATTGCGCGGCTGGGCTGCCCTCGCACTCCTCCTCGGTTACGTCATATTCCACGGTCCCATCTGGGCGTCGGCAGCTCCCGTAGTTCTGGCATTCGGAGAGAGAGCTGAGGTTGATGAGCGCCGTTGAGTAATCCGCGTCGCGGCAGACCGCCCCACAAGGAGCTCCGCTGTTCCAAGAGGCCGTGAAGTTGAAATCAGCCACCATCGGGTTGGTCAGCGTGTTCAAGATGGGGTTGATG
>CALELH010000450.1 GCA_937902595.1 uncultured Myxococcales bacterium | reverse complement strand
TCTTAGGATAGCCCGGGACTATTCGAGGGGCCGCACCGAGAAGATCCCCGCGCCGCCCATAACCTGGCCTTCCTTGGTGACACCGCCTACGCGCTCAAAGGTCGAGAAGGCGTTATTGCAGTTCAGGTTGCCCAGGGCGCGCGCAGTAAACGCAGACTCCTGACCGATACCCGAAGCCGCATAGACGTACCAATAGTAGTGGGGGTCATCGACCGCGAAGTTTAGCCCCTGCCAGACCGGTGCATCCCAGGCGTCTGGATCGGGCTCACACTTATCGCCGACTTGGCCACAACATGGGTTGTTACCCGGAGAGACGTTGAATTTACCCACGCCCGGGAACTGGGAGACGATTGTCCCACCATGGCGATCACTGAAGTCTCGCTCGTAGTAGGCGACGCTACCGTCGAACAACTTACGGAGATTCATGACGGCTTCCGTCGTCTTAGAACGACGCACATACTTGGTGAAGGCCGGAATCGCGATGGCCGCTAGAAGGCCAAGAATCGCAACCACGATCATCAACTCGATCAACGTGAAACCACGTGTCCTACGAGTCTTCATCCGTTGCTCCCTTTCGACTTATCCACGGCTCTTGGAGCCGCGTCCCCAAATTCAATACTAACCACGCTACCTCAGAGAACATAGCAGATCTCGGGCCAACGTGCGTACATCGTCACGTTTTCCAGAAATTTGCTTTGAATGCCAGTAGTTTGTCGTCCAATCGTCATTTTTTGTCACACGACCCTGTGCGTGTTCTTTTCATGACGTTTTTTGTCACCACTATGCACTTTTTATCAGGCTAAACCGTTTCACTATTTTTGTAAATATGAACTTATGGCGTTTTCTTACCACCAGTAGGTGAGTCCCAGCAGACCAAAGGGCGAGGTGTTTCTAAACGCTACGATGGCCATGCCATCCGGAACCAGGCTGACGTCTCCGTCTTCAGCTCTGAAGATGAGCGCGTCAGGCGCTCCAAGATAGACCGCGACTCCGAACTCTGTGTGAATCGAGATATGCCGTGTGGGAAACCAATACACCCTGAGAGGTAGATCAAATCCAAACTGAGTCACCTCTTTTTGTTCTGTCTTTTGACGAACACCAGATGCGTCTCTGATCTCGACTCCCGCGGTGCCTGTCCCCAAATTACCCCGCGCCCCGATCGTCATCGCCGCGTTCTGGGCGCTGAGTAGGAAGAAGTGGACCCCGAGTCCACCGGCGAAGAATGTGACTGGCTCCGGTTCGTCGTCTGGGTACGCGCTTCGACTCATTCCGACGATTGTCTCCAGGGTCAGGTTTCCGACTCCATAGGAGAAGGCGAGACCCGCCGGCCCACCAATTGCGCTGGCGAAACCGAGGCCCTTGCGTCGATCGATATCTGTTGACCAGGCTGTGGAGGTCACGCAGAGAACGAGCAGCACGACGATGACTCTCGAAAAGACTTTCTTCATCACATGACCTCCAAAAAAACGGTGAGTGCAGGATCGGATTTACCCCATATTCATGGGCTCCACCAGATGCCTTTCATCCAAAGAGTCCGTATGTATTTATCGTCCCCTCGTTGTCCATCAAGGTACCGGACTTTACACACCGCCCGTTGACAGGGGACATCTGCTGCCCTATTTGGTGCGCAATGCAGGTCTTCTCTGACTATACGAACGTAGCTACTTCGAGCGGCACGGCTGTGGCTATCGGAAACTTTGATGGCGTACATCTAGGTCATCAAGCTCTCTTGCGTTCCGCGGTGAGTCGGGCGGCTGACATGGGGATAGCTCCCTGTGTTCTGACCTTTGACCCCCATCCGGTCCGCCTCTTCGCTCCCCACGTGAAGCTGCATAGCCTGACCTCTCTAGAGGAGAGAGTCTCCCTCCTCGACCATTACGGGGTTCAGGTGGTGCTCGCACAGACATTCGACAGGGCGTTCGCTGCCCTGACCGAGTATCAATTCATAAAGCGAGTGCTCGTAGATAGCCTCAAGGCGAAGGTTGTGATCGTTGGCTATGACTTCAGGTTTGGTGCTGGACGTAGCGGAGACTTGAGTTCTTTACGGCGGTATGGGGCTCAGTTGGGCTTTGAGGTGGTCGTGATCGACGCCGTGGAGACTGCGGACTCCCGACCGATATCGAGCACTCGAGTGCGATCATCACTCCAGACCGGAGATTTGGACACGGTTCGTAGGATCCTGGGCCGTCCGATGCATCTACGTGGTCTGGTCGTTCCCGGAGAGCAACGCGGTCGAGCGCTCGGTTTTAGAACCGCAAACATTCAGGCTGACGTCGGTGTCTTGTTAGAGCCTGGCGTCTACGCGGGGTGGATGGATTATGGAGATGGCCCCAGACATGCGGTCGCCAATATAGGTCGAAACCCAACCTTTGGAGACGACCGTCCAATGACCGTTGAGGTTCACATCCTTAACCATGATGCGCCAGACTTGTACGGGAAGAGCGTGCGGTTTTGGATCGCTGATTCCATCCGGCCGGAACGAAAATTTGAGTCCATCGAGGGGCTCGTGACTCAAATCCAGACCGACTGTCGATCGGCTTCAGATGTCCTGGCAGGCCTCGATGACCCACCCGCGCTCATATGGGAGTGATCCTCCGAGCAGCCCTCCTAGGCAGTGAGATTCAAGAGAGCCTCTCTCCTCGTCTTCATGAGGCCGCAGCGAGGTCCGTTGGGGGGCGCGCCTCATATAATCTGATCGATGTGACAGCCGAGAGAGTTCATGGGGCCGTCGAGGAGCTTGCAGCCCAAGGTATACATGGGTGGAATGTCACGGCACCGCACAAAGAGTTTGTGGCGAGCTGGCTGGGTGAGCTGAGCCCCACCGCCGAGCGTTTAGGTGTTGTGAATACGGTGATCCATCGAGGGCATGGGACTCCGATTGGCGATAACACCGACGTACACGGCTTCAAGCAATTGCTTGGAGATTGGTCTGGAGAGCGCGCGGTTGTCCTCGGTGCGGGGGGAGCAGCCAGAGCGGTCGTCGACGTTCTGAGTGATGTCTGCGGTGAACTCGAGATTATCAATCGTTCACCAGAGACAGCGAGAATGCTCCAGGAGCGATTAGCCCCGCGCGCTCGTGTCTCCAAACTGAGCGATCTCGAGGTTCGGCTCAGGGGGGCTGAGCTCTTCGTAAACACAACGGGAGTGTGCCTCCAGGGGCGTCTATTAGAGCTTCCATTCGCAGCGATGTCCCCTCAGGCGACCGTTCTAGACTTATCCTATGGGTCGAAGGCTCGGCCCGTCTTAGAGTCTGCGTCGTTGGCAGGGTGCGTCGTTCGAGACGGTCTCGAGATGTTGATTGGCCAGGGGATACGGTCATTTGAGCTCTGGACGGGACGCCAACCAAGCCCCTCAGAAGTGCGTAAAGCGCTCTACGGAATCAGCGATCTGCAACGCTGAGATTGACAGCCCGGCGTTCTGCCCATGAAAATGATCCTGTAAGACACTTCAGAATGTGGAAGACTGCGGTTTATTGGGCTGTAGTGGTCCGGAAAGCAGAGGGACGTATGTCGGAGCGACTGGGTGAACTGCTAGTTCGCGAGAATCTGATCAGCCTGACCCAACTCAAGAAGGCACAGGACGATCAACGTGAGAGCGGCCAACGCCTCACATATACGCTGACCAAGCTCGGGATGGTTGGGGAGAAAGACCTCACCAAGTTCATGAGCCAGCACTACGGTGTGCCGGCCATAAACTTAGAAGAATTTGAGATCGACGATGACGTCATCAAATTGATTCCAAGAGAGTTGGCGCAGCGACACCAGATTCTGCCTATCAATCGAGCTGGCTCTACCTTAATCGTCGCGATGAGCGACCCGTCCAATCTGACGGCCATCGACGACGTTAAGTTTAACACCGGCTATAACGTTGAGCCCGTGGTCGCCAGTGATGAGGCGCTCAAGCAGGCGATAGAGCGATACTATAACCAAGCGGTTAATTACGAAGAGATCCTAGACGATATCATCGACTCTCAGGTCGATGTCGTAGAGACGGATGATGATCCTGATATCGTCGACTTGGAACAATCGAGCGAGGAAGCGCCCGTTGTCCGCTTGGTGAACTTGATCTTGGTTGACGCCATAAAGAAGAACGCGTCGGACATCCATGTCGAGCCCTACGAGAAGTCGTTCAGGGTTCGGTATCGAATCGACGGTGTCTTGTACGAGATCATGAACCCGCCACTCAAGCTGAAGAATGCGCTCACGAGCCGTTTGAAGATCATGGCGCAGCTAGACATCGCTGAACGCCGTCTCCCTCAGGACGGTCGTATCAAGATCAAGATGGGCGGTGGGCGCGAGATGGATTTCCGTGTGAGCGTTTTGCCCACGCTATTCGGTGAGAAGGTCGTACTCCGTCTGCTCGATAAGTCGAATCTCCAACTCGACATGACCAAGCTCGGCTTTGAGCAGGCGCAGATCGATGTGTTTAAGGAGGCGATCTACAAGCCGTATGGGATGGTATTGGTTACTGGTCCCACCGGATCCGGTAAGACGACCACTCTCTATTCAGCGCTGTCAGACCTGAACAAAACTTCCGAGAACATCTCTACTGCTGAGGACCCGGTTGAGTTTAACCTCGGCGGGATCAATCAGTGCCAGATGAACGACGCCATCGGGTTGAACTTTGCGGCCGCTTTGAGGTCGTTTCTACGTCAAGACCCAGACATCATCATGGTTGGTGAGATTCGTGACTTCGAGACCGCGGAGATCGCAGTGAAAGCGGCGCTTACCGGTCACCTGGTGTTATCAACGCTACACACGAATGACGCGCCGTCGACGGTGCACCGCTTGCTCAACATGGGCGTGGAGCCCTTCTTGGTGACCGCTTCGGTCAACGCGATTCTCGCCCAGCGTTTGGCTCGTAAGATATGTAAGGAGTGCGTCGAACCTATAAAGGTGGAGACGTCGGCCCTTACTGACTTAGGCATGAGTCTGGAGATGGCGAAGAACTCCGAGGTGTTCGAGGGCAAGGGGTGCCGTGCCTGCAATGACACCGGGTTCAAGGGCCGTATCGCTCTCTATGAGATTATGCCGATGACCGATGAGCTGAAAGACCTGGTTCTTCAGGGTGTCTCGGCGATCGAGTTGAAGCGCGAGGCGATCGCGGGTGGTATGAAGACCCTTCGTCGTTCGGCCCTCCAAAAACTAGTAGAAGGCACGACCACTATCAGTGAGGTCGTCCGAGCTTCGGCGGCAGACTAGTCGGATGGCTGACCTTCACCAGCTGCTGAAATTGATGGTAGCGAAGGAGGCGTCCGATCTGCATATCACATGCGGTACGCCCCCTCATTTACGCATTGATGGGCACCTGGTACCGCTACGCTCACCTCCTCTGTCAGCCGATGACACACGTAAGCTGTGTTTTTCATTTCTCACGGATGCTCAACGAGAAACCTTTGAGCGGGAGCGAGAGCTGGATCTCAGCTTTGGCGTCAAAGACTTGTGTCGATTCCGTGTAAACATCTTTATGCAGCGCGGAACGGTCGCGGGTGCCTTTCGAGTGATCCCGACAAAGTTACCCAGCTTCGACAGCCTTGGTCTTCCATCCATCGTCGGTGATCTGACGTCACGCGCCCGGGGCCTCATCCTGGTCACGGGGCCTACGGGGTCTGGCAAGTCCACCACGATGGCGGCCATGCTCGACAAGATTAATCGTGAGCGTCACCATCACATCATCACCATCGAAGACCCGATAGAGCACTTGCATCCACACAGAAACTCTTTGGTGAATCAGCGCGAGATCGGTCATGACACAGCGGGCTTCAAGGAAGCCCTACGTTATGTGCTTCGCCAGGACCCTGATGTTGTCCTGATCGGTGAGATGCGAGACCTCGAGACAGTTAAGGCGGCGATGACCATTGGCGAGACAGGACACCTCGTCTTGGCTACGCTGCACACGAACTCCGCGGTCCAATCAATCAATCGAATCATCGATCTGTATCCGCCTCACCAGCAGAGCCAAGTACGTGCTCAGATGAGTCTCACGTTAGAGGCGGTGATCAGTCAGCAACTGTTGATGAAAAAATCAGGGGTGGGCCGGGTGCTCTGCTCCGAACTCATGATCAACACGCCGGCGATTAGAAATCTGATTAGAGAGGACAAGGTCCACCAGATCTACAGTCAAATGTTGGTGGGCCAGGCGAAATACGGCATGCAGACAATGAATCAATCATTGAGCAATTTGTATGAAGGCGGCCAAATTTCCTATGAAGATGCGTTCAATCATTCGAATGATGTCGAAGAGTTGAGACATATGATTCATGGGACCGGAGGGCCGTCCCCGGCTGCTCCTGTTTCCTAGTTTGGGGCATCTCGTCGGGGGGAGAAAGACACTGAGTTTGATCAGGAGCTTTCCGGTTCTTGATCTTCCGGTTACTATGTCGAGGTCACCGGTCTGGTGACCTAAGGGTGGAGTGGATTCCATGGCCGAATGGGTCTGGGAAGGCCGGACGCGCGCGGGTGAACTGCGGAAGGGCGTCCTTGAGGCCGAGTCGGAGCGCGAGGTTCAACAGCGTCTTCGGCAGCAGAACATTATGGTGGAGAAGGTGCGGCAGAAGCGTAAGGGCTTCTCCCTCGCTTTTTTGACGGGCGGTGTATCGTCAGCGCAACTGGTCGTCTTTGTTCGTCAGTTTGCCACGATGATCGACGCCGGATTGCCCTTGGTGCAGTGCTTGGAGATCCTCTCGTCACAGGAACCCAATAAGTATTTTAAGTCCGTGCTGCTGGATGTGAAGCAGAGCGTAGAGGGTGGGGCAACTTTTGCCGATTCGCTTCGTCGTCACCCAAAGGTGTTCGATACACTCTTCGTAAACCTCGTCGCTGCAGGTGAGATCGGCGGTATTCTAGACACCATCTTGAATCGTCTCGCGACATACATCGAGAAGAACGTAAAGCTCATGCGCCAGGTCAAGGGCGCGATGATGTACCCGATCGGGATCATGGTCGTCGCCGGTGGCGTCGTGTTCGCGCTCTTGAAATGGGTTATCCCGACCTTCGCCAAGATGTTTGGTGACTTCGGGAACGCCCAGCTCCCGGCGTTGACTCAATACGTGATCAACACCTCTAATTGGTTCCAAGCCAACTTCATATTAATCGTGCTGGGACTCATCGCGTTTGTGGTCATCTCCCAGCGAATCATCGCGACTGAGAAGGGCCGCTACGCCCTCGACGCTACCATGCTCAAGATGCCGCTCATGGGCACTCTATTGAGGAAGGTCGCGGTCGCCAAGTTTACCCGTACTTTGGGTACAATGATTGCCTCAGGTGTACCCATCTTGGACGCCTTGGACATCGTCGCCAAAGCTGCGAATAACAAGATTATTGAAGAGGGAATCTACTTCGTCCGTGACAAGATCAAGGAGGGGAGCAACATGGCCGATCCTCTCTTACAAACAGGAGTGTTTCCGTCGATGGTCGTGCAGATGATCGCGGTCGGTGAGAGTACTGGTGCTATGGACACCATGTTGCAAAAAATCGCCGACTTTTATGAGGACGAGGTTGAGGTCGCGGTAGAGGGCCTTACCAAACTGCTTGAGCCGCTGATGATGGTCTTCATCGGAGGGATCGTGGGTACGATTTTGATCGCCATGTACCTACCCATCTTCTCAGTAGCCGGCAACGTCAAGAGCTAGGCGGCCCCGCAGCGTGGCTGCCGATACCTCATCAGCTCTCGTCACAGAAAAGCCGACATCGGAGATCGTCAATCGGCTTGAATGGTTGATGTTCTTCAGGGTTATCCTCGTCACCCTACTCTTGGGATCGACGGTGGTTTTCAGGCTCGCCGACCATGACATCTTAACCAGCTCTAAGCGCCTCGCCCTCTTGGGCCTCATCATCGGTACATACACACTGACCATAGTGTACGCGATCGTCCTCCGGACGATGACGGACAGGTACGAGACCTTTGCCTTGGTGCAGCTCTTCGGTGATCTCATCATCTCGTCCATGCTCGTGGCGCTGACAGGGGGCACGGAGTCTTTCTTCCTGGTGCTCTTCTCCCTCTGTGTCTTGTCCGCATCAATCCTTCTTTATCGAAGGGGCGCTCTGTATACGATGGTCCTCGCGACCGCGTTCATCGTGTTGCTGGTACTGCGTGAGTCGTTGGGGTGGTGGATGCCAAAAGGCCCTGTCCGTGACGACGCTCTATTGGCAGTTCTTCTGAGTGGGCTCACAAATATCAGCGCTGTCTTCCTCGTGGGAATGCTGGCCGGATATTTGAGCGAACAGGCGCGTGATGCCGGCCGGCGACTGCGAGACGCGAGTCGAGACCTTGAAGCGCTTCGAACGCTTAATGGTCACATAATTACGAGTATCCAGAGTGGACTGGTGAGTTACACCTTAGACCACAGGATCATCTTCTTTAATCCAGCGGCGGGTCGGATCACTGGCTACGAGCCAAGCGCGGTTCTGTATGCCAGAGTGACGGAGATCTTTGGCGCTGTTGAGTCTCATGAAGACCCAAACGACCCTGCACAATGGGAGGGTGTTTTCCGAAGACCAGACGGTCGTAAGCGCGCTCTTGGATTCAGCCTCTCGCCGCTCATGGATGGGCGTGGTCGTCATCAGGGTTATATCCTGATTCTTCAAGACCTGACTCCTCTCCGCGAGATGGAAGAGAGCGTCCGACGCAGTGAACGCTTTGCGGGTATCGGTAAGATGGCTGCGGGTATCGCCCACGAGATCCGGAACCCCCTCGCCAGCATGAGCGGAAGCATCCAGATGCTCTCTCAGTCCGATGCCCTGGATGAGACGGGAAACCGTCTGATGCGCATCGTGCTTCGAGAGACCGATCGGCTGAACAGCTTAGTCACTGAGTTCCTTCAGTTCGCGCGTCCAAACCCACCAGAGTTTGAGCAGATCTATCTGCGGCATGTTCTGGATGAGATGATCCTCGTGTTCAGGTACCTCCACTTCAACAACACCCCTGCGACGCGGTCGGATGTTGACGTGAGCCTACACATGGAAGCTGAAATTCAGATTCAAGCGGACCCGCGCCAGCTTCGTCAGGTGTTTTGGAACCTCTTGAACAACTCAGTTCAGGCGATGCCCGACGGGGGCAGCATCGACATCTTCGTTGAGAAGAGGGCACGTGAGGTTGAGGTCCAGGTCCTCGACGAAGGGACAGGCATCCCGGTAGGGCGCCTCGACCGAATCTTTGATCCATTCTATTCAACGAAGAAAGACGGCACTGGTTTGGGGCTCGCCCTGGTACATCGAATCATCGAAGAGCACGATGGGCGGATTCACGTAGTCAGTAGCCCTGGCGAAGGGACCCGTTTGTCTGTCATTCTGCCAATCAAGCAACGAAACCGTCAGCAGCAGGTCTTGGAGAACAAACGGTGAGTCGAATTCTGGTCGTCGATGACGAGCTCTCCATGCGTGAGCTTCTAGAGATCTTCTTCCTGCAGGAGGGGCACACAGTAGAGGTCGCGTCCGATGGAACTCGGGGCGTTCAGTGTTTGCTCGACAATGAATACGATCTGGTGATCACGGACCTTCGAATGCCTGGAACACATGGCATGGTCGTTCTAGAGCGCTGTAAGGAGCTTTATCCGGAGACTCCTGTGATCGTGATGACCGCGTATGCATCTACTGAGACGGCCATCGCCGCCATGAAGATTGGCGCGCATGACTACTTTAGTAAGCCTTTCCAGCTCGACAAGGTGAAGGTCGTCATCGATAAGGCGCTAGAGAGGCGTCGCCTCGTGCTTGAGAACCGGTCCCTGAGAGCTGAATTGGGTCAACGGACTCGTCATGGCTTTGGTGGTCTGATTGGCCGCAGCAGCGAAATGCAGCAGGTGTTCTCGTTGATATCGCGGGTCGCCAGGACACGGACAAATGTGTTGATCCTAGGTGCCAGTGGCACCGGTAAGGAGCTCGTCGCCCGCGCTGTACATGATGAGAGCGAACGGAGCGGTAAGCCTTTCTTGGTGATCAACTGCGCCGCGATCCCCGAGAACCTCCTGGAGTCGGAGCTCTTCGGCCACAAGAAGGGCGCATTTACCGGGGCGACAGCGGACCGGGAAGGAATGTTTCAGGCGGCGGATGGCGGGACGCTGCTCCTTGATGAGATCGGCGATATGCCCTTGGGGATGCAGGCTAAACTGCTGCGCGTCTTACAGGAGCGTAAGGTGAAGGTGGTGGGGGATTTGCGCGAGGTGCCCGTCGATGTACGCGTCATCGCCGCGACGAACCGTGATCTAGAAGACGAAGTCACCGAGGGACGTTTCAGGGAAGACCTCTATTATCGTCTCAACGTGATCAGTATTGATCTACCTGCTCTCAAAGATCGTCCGTCGGACATTCCCGTGCTCGCTTATCACTTCCTCAAGAAGTACGCGACGGAGTTTGACAAGCAGGTTTTAGATATCAGTCCCGATGTTTTGCAGCGTCTGCTTAGACATCCATTTAACGGAAATGTCCGCGAACTTGAGAACATCATTGAGCGCGCAGTTGCTCTAGAAGAGGGCGACAGCATCAGTATGATGAGTATGCCGCCAGGCATCAGTGAGGCGAGCCAAAGTTACCAATTGTCAAATATCGGCTCAGGACAGCTGCCCGACGATGGAGTCAATCTAGACGGACTCATCTCGGACATCGAGCGTCGACTTATTGAGCAAGCGCTCGAACGCACCGGTGGTCGTAAGCAGGACGCGGCCCGTCTACTGGGCATTACCTTTCGCTCTTTTCGGTATCGATTAGAGAAATTGGGGATGTAAGAGACACCCGAGCCCATCTAAGCGGGGCTCCGAGCAGATCCACCCCGGTTTTGGCGAGATAGACCCTATATATATAGTCGCTACCCCATCTTGGCGCTGAGCCGCTTGACCTTACTCGCTGCTTTCTCTGCGCCCCCTAATCCCAAAAAGTGCCGTAAAATGTCACTAGGTGACAAAGATCGTCGATCTTCTGTGATCATATGTCGGTAAATATAGGTGTATATCTTTTAATGTAAGATGCTTGACTACATAGGGTTCTTAAGGTATCAGTATGTATATGGTTGAGAAGTAAGGGTTTTTTTGGGCTCTTAGGTCTTCGCCTTGTGAGAGGTCGCGCTCAAGAAATAAGGGCTGCCAGGTGCGAATGTATCTGAAATAGCCATACGGAAACTTGGCACGGTTTCTGCTTAATTAGAGAGTCACAGGGGCGAAGGAGAAAATGAATAGTGACTGCGCGCTTACGAGGAGGATTTACCCTCGTCGAGTTGATGATCGTTGTAGTCATTATAGGTGTGTTGTCTGTTTTGGCGATCACCGGGTACAGAAAATATAAATACGCCGCGCGGAACACTGAAGCG
>CALELH010000449.1 GCA_937902595.1 uncultured Myxococcales bacterium | reverse complement strand
CTGGGTGGGCCTCGCCAACGCAGCATTCTTTCCCAAAGAGGCTTGGCAGCAGTTTGCGGCGCAATTTGGGCTTCCGCCTCGTGACAGCGACAGCATCATCTTCTTTCAAGGCGATAAGGACTTCGCCTACGACAGCAGAGTCATCTATCACGAGTATACCCACGCGGTGGTGGGTACAGCCCGGTTGAGCGTCACCTCGGTGATCGACGAATACGGGTTAGAGTTCTCCCCGAGATCCATGAACGAAGGTCTAGCGGACTTCTTCGCTGCCTCTATGGCTGATGACCCCATCATTGGTAATTATGTCGGTACCATGGGGACAGGGCTTAGAGACCTCTCCTTAGAGCGAAGCTGCCCAAGGGATATGATCGATGAGGTGCATGCTCAGGGTGAGCTTATTGGGAGCACCCTTTGGGATGTACGGGAGACAATAGGGGCCGC
Source organism: uncultured Myxococcales bacterium (assembly GCA_937902595.1). Classification (GTDB taxonomy): domain Bacteria; phylum Myxococcota_A; class Bradymonadia; order UBA7976; family UBA1532; genus UBA1532. Next base: position 1,285 of record CALELH010000449.1, on the reverse strand, counting down.
TGAGACCGAGGCGATCACCTTTCTCGCCTTGGAGCAGTTTACCCGCGCGACGGGGCATGCCCGCGCCGCCGAGTTGATGCTCGCGAGCGCCGCCGACATGGGCGCTGACGTCGAAGCTCAGGTTCGCCAGATCTTCGAACGCCATGGTTTTGGAGAGTGTGAACGCTCTACTGAGTATCGGTTTTTCAGGGCTCGGATCGCGGGTCTACCCCACCTCGTCGAAGGGACTCAGAGCTCCGGCTTCGCTGGGCTCCGGAATGGTGTGCCAGCCTTTAAGCAGTTCTATGTTGACGTGGAGCCTGATACCCGCGCGGTGAAGCTGAGTTGGACCCTCGGCGTGGGAGGCCAGATGGGCTTTGGCGGCTTCGGCGGTGGTGGAGAGGTCGGCCCCCTCGATATCGCCATTCGGAAGGGGGCCCCCATACGCCTGACGACGACGCCTAGCTTGAGCTATGAAGAGGACTCCAGAGTGCAGCCGCCTCTTGAGGAGAGCCGCCAGCACATCATCCTTGCGGGTGACTGTTTGCCAGAGGGCGGAGGCCGCGTTCACACTCTCTTCGTGAACACTGGACCTAGCCAAATGCAGATAACCGGGATGGACATAGATAGTCTGAACACCGTCCCCGAGATCGGCTTCATCCACCGCTGTGGGGGCGACGCGCCCATTGAGCCTGGCGAGCCCGAGGCGGACGCTGGCGCGCCGGAGCCGGCGCCGGACGCTGAGGTTGAACCTGAGGCGATCCCGGGCGGTGAACAGGACGCCGGGCTTGAGTAGTACTTAGTTAGGTACTTATGGATGTTGTGGGCGTATTACTCAGCGTCGCTGAGTAGGGCGCTCACAGCCTCCGAGAGCTGAGCTTCCCCGCAACGGTAGTCCATGAGGTGGCGGCGCTGGGGGTTGGTGTAGTAGCGCAGGTGCACCAGGGTGCCGAATCGATCGCTGAGCTCAACTTGGCTCATGATGAAGCCCGCCCTAAGCTTAGGGATAAGGACCGCGTTATTGGTCATCGTGTGGCGGCTATGGATGACCTGGAAACCGTATTCGGTGATGCGCTTCAGAAACGCCGGAAGCAGGGCCGTGTAGATGCCCCGACCCCTATGTCCCTCTAGAATCCCCGTGTTGCACATGTAGAAGGACTCGGCGTCAGTCTGAAACCCGAAGCTCCATCCGACTTGTTCGCCCGAGGGAGCGAAGACGCCTGAATAGAGGCGGAGTGGATCCCCCATTCGCTCCCGCAGTTGTGTGACACCCTCTGACTCACTTGGAGAGAGCAGCTGATTTACG
>CALELH010000448.1 GCA_937902595.1 uncultured Myxococcales bacterium | reverse complement strand
GCGGCCATTCGCGCCGCTAAGTCCGAAGGTGTCCCCGTGACGTGCTCGGTGACAGCTGCACATCTACACTTGATGGACGAGGACATCCCCAAGAGCTGGTCGCCGCATCTTCATCTGGAGCCGCCGCTGCGGAGTCGCGCCGATCGTGACGCGCTGCGGGAGGGGCTCGCTGATGGCACGATCGACGCCGTCGGGTCTGGTCATCGGCCTCAGAGCGCCGTAGAGAAAGAGGTCCCCTTTGCAAAGGCGGATCCTGGAATGATTGGTTTTCAGACCACTTTTTCCTTACTCGCCGGGCTCGTGAATGAAGGCGTTATCACGCTTAACCGTGCGCTTGAGGTTCTGGGTGCAGGACCGCGTAGGGCCTTGAGGCGACGCGAGCTGTCTCTCGAGGAGGGCAGCATAGCTGATGTTGTAGTCTGTGAACCCGATGGGGCCTATACAGTCGCAGCGGAGACCTCGTTCAGTAAATCTCTTAACACCCCATTTCTTGGCCAGACGCTGGCCGGTCATGTTCAGCTTACCCTCGTTGAAGGTAGGGTGGGCTATGAGGCGCCAAGAGGCGCGGAGGAGACCAACCGGTGAGTCTATTGAATCGCGAACCTGCTCGCCTACTTCTTGAGGACGGCACGATCTTCGAAGGCTATGCTTTTGGCGCCCGCGGCGACACCGCAGGCGAGGTCGTCTTTAACACCTCGATGACTGGGTATCAGGAGATCCTGACGGATCCCTCGTACCGAGCTCAGATGATCACGATGACCTATCCTCACATTGGTAATTACGGTGTGAACCCCGAGGATATGGAGAGTTCGGGGATTCAGGTCGCTGGCTTCATCGTTCGGGAACCCTGTAACCGTGGCTCTAATTGGCGCTCCGAGGGAGAGTTAGAGACCTGGCTCAAGGAGAGCGGTGTTGTCGGTATTTCGGGAATTGACACCCGCGCGTTGGTCCGAAAGATTCGTGACAAGGGCGCGATGCTGGGCTCTATCATAAGCGGAGAGGCTACCGAAGGTGACCTCCGCGCTCGACTTGATCAGGAGCCTTCGATGGTCGGGAGAGATCTCGTCTCTGAGGTGACCTGCGAGGCCGCCTATGAATGGTCTGAGCCACTGCACCGTCTCTTGGGTGAGGAGCATATGCGACCGCGCCCCCAGGTTGAGGAGACCTATCATGTGGTCGCGTACGACTTTGGTGTTAAGCGGAATATCCTCCGTCTCTTGGTAGAGCAGGGGTGTCGAGTCACAGTCGTACCTGCGTCAACGACCGCAGAAGAGGCGCTGGCATATCAGCCGGACGGTGTGTTCTTGAGCAATGGCCCAGGGGATCCTGCGGCGGTCGATTATGCGATTGAGACCGTAAGAGGGCTCGTCGGAAAGGTCCCCATCTTTGGGATCTGTCTTGGTCACCAGATCATGGCTCTTGCGCTCGGAGCGTCGACTTACAAAATGCCTTTTGGTCACCGAGGCGGTAACCAGCCGGTCAAGAACCTCGAGTCAGGTCGCGTAGAGATTACCAGCCAGAATCATGGGTTTGCCGTGGACGCAGACGCGCTCCAGCCAGGGACGTCCGTGAGCTATATCAATCTGAATGACAACACCGTCGAAGGCCTCAAGCACGAAGAGCACGCACTGTTCACCGTTCAGCATCACCCAGAGGCTAGCCCGGGGCCCCATGACGCGTCCTACCTCTTTGAGCGCTTCAGAGACATGATGGAGAATGCGCGATGAAGGCTACCTTGTGTAGCGCTGTTCTTCTGGGCCTGTTCTTAGTCCTTGGGTGCGCTCAGGAGAGCCAGCCATCACCTAAGGACACGGCGCAATCTGCGAAGAAGGCCCAAAGCAGTCAGCCCCCGTCCCCAAAAAAGAAGAAGGCGCCGTCGACAACCACGACGACGAAGCTGGAGTTACCAGCGGCTTCGCGAGTGTTCACAGCTGATCTTGATGGCGATGGCTTTCACGAGGTCTTAGGTGCCCGTGGGAAGACACTTTGGGCATATCAAATTCATAAGTCGGGCGGCATCTCCAAGCTGTGGGAGATCGAGGGCGAGGGGACAACGCATCGGGTGGTTATTGCTCAAGGGGCTGAACCAAAATCCCGCCGACTCTATGTCGCGCGAGGGGTTGGACGTGGAATGCTCGGCGCTCCCTTATTACTACAGTCCGTTGTACCTATGAGCGGGCTAGCGACTGAGGTTTTTAAGCGGTCCGGGGAACGGAATGAGCCCGCCCATTTGTCTGTGGCCGACGTCGACCGAGATGGTGCCGACGAGCTTGCCTTCGCCTATTACCAGAGTAAGTACATGGTGGTGACTCGGCACTTTGAGTTGAGCGATTTGCAGGCTCCTCCCTCAGGCAAGAGTCCGCCATCGGCGGTAGGCAAGGAGATGCGTATGGCGACCTCACGGCTTTACGCCGACGTGAACGGAGCCGGTGGTGGCGATGAGGTCATCGGCCGAGTCTACGGCGACGCGCGAGGCTTGCCCGGTGACCTTAAGGTCGACCTCGGTCAAGGGTACGTCACCGTTCCAACGGACAATGGTGTTCGAGGCCTGGCGGCGGCGAGTGTCGTGAAGGGAGAGGCGCCGTCGATCTTCTATGCCGATGGGTGGGTAGCCAACTACGGGAAGTCCGCAAAGGCGACCCTAAAGCGGTTGTCCTGGACCGCCAACGGGTTCTCCTCGGAGGTGGTTGGACAGTCTAAGGATGAGTTCACATTCTTCGATCTGACACCCGTCGACCTCGATGGAGATGGGCGTGAGGCGGTCGCGGCTCGAGGCAATAAGCGGATGACGATCTTTGAGCTCAAGGAAGGCCGATGGCGTCAGTGGACGGCAGCCACCTATGAGCCGGTGATTAATGTCGCCATAGGGCAGGGGGGCGACGGGCTTTGGAGAGTGTTCGTTCCAGGTGAAGCCGGTGTACGGGGTGAGGTCGTAAAGCGGCCATGAAGATCGTGCTCGTTAACCCAGAGATCCCACCGAACACAGGCTCCATCGGTCGCCTTTGTGCGGCGACGGGCACATCCCTAGTGTTGGTGGAGCCGCTGGGGTTCAGTCTTGATGACCGATACCTTAAGCGGGCGGGGCTAGACTACTGGCCGTGGATAGACGTGACCGTGACTGGCGATTGGCGAGAGGCGATCGCAGGACCCGGGAAACCGTGGCTCTTTACAGCAAAGGCGGAGCGTAGCTTTCAGAAGGTCGAGTACGGGCCTGATGACGTGCTCGTCTTTGGCTGTGAGACCAAGGGGCTCCCCCGTGAGATCCTTGAGGAGTACTCGGAGCAACAGGTCACCATTCCGATGGAAAATGAGAACATCAGAAGCCTCAATCTCGCACAGTGTGCCGCCATCGGCCTGTACGAGATGCGTCGTCAGCTCGGCGTAGGCTAAAGCGAACGGGTGAGGGGATACGACGTGATCGAGGTGCTGTTCTTTGCGATCGCTCGGGAACG
>CALELH010000447.1 GCA_937902595.1 uncultured Myxococcales bacterium | reverse complement strand
TGGGCGGCGGCAACATGGGCGGCGGCAACATGGGCGGCGGCAACATGAGCGGCGGCAACATGGGCGGCGGTAACGATCCAGGCGTGGCTGAGTGTACCGCGCTCGTACAGTGCCTGAACCAGTGCCAGGACCAGGCCTGCCAGCAGCAGTGTCTTGGTGCGGCCTCGCAGGAAGCTCAGATGCGCTTCCAGAACGTCGTCAACTGCGCAAACAACAACGGATGTGTCGATCAGGGCTCCGGCATGATCGACCAGACATGCCTGACCAACAACTGCTCCAACGAGCTGAACGCATGCTTTGGTGCACAGCAAGGTGGCGGCGGCATGGGCGGCGGCCGTGCAACCCCGATGGGCAATGGTACATGTGATGAGTTTTGGACCTGCCTAGGCGCGTGTCCGCAAGCACCAGGTGGTGGTACGGACGAGGCATGCTTGAACCAATGTATTTCGAGCTCTTCTCAGGAAGGGTTCGATCAGGCACTTGCCGTATCTCAATGCGTTGGTGACTCCAACTGCCCAGAGGGCGACGGGGCCTGCTACGAGCGCGAGTGTCCCATGGAATTCGAAGCGTGCTTCGGTGCACCAGCGATGCCTATGGGCAATGGCACGTGCAACGATTTCCTCGATTGCCTTGGGGACGAAAATACAACACGCAACGAGTGCATCGAGGCGTCAAGCCCAGAGAGCTACGCGACCTTCGAGGCGATCATCGCCTGCGGCAACGCGAACAACTGTCAGGACGACGCCTGCATCAACACGAACTGCGAAGAGCAGATTCGTACCTGTATCCGTGATGGACGGCAGTTCGGCATGGCCACCTGCGGAACGACCTATGACTGTGTCCTAGATTGTCCACCGGACGCCATGGGTCAGGCATGCGCGGAGATGTGCATTAACGCAGCGAGCGAAGATGCATTCTTCGCGGTCCAGGACGTGTTTGGATGTATCCAAGAGAACATGTGCATGGACCCAGCGATGTGCCCAGCATGTGACATGGCCGTCGCTGCTTGCCGCGGTAACTAGGGCAGCCCGACGCACGGGCATGCGACGCCCTGATTAGGAGCTCGCATGCCCGCGTCTTTCCTCTCTTCACGGCTCTCGCCGTTCTTATCCCCTAAGTTTCTTAAGTTCTGCGCCGTCGGCGCGAGCGGGGTTCTCGTGAATCTCGGCTTCATGCATCTCCTGCTTAGCCTTGGGATGCGTAGCTCCTATGCATCAGCTTGGGCGATTGAGGTCTCAATCCTCTCCAATTTTGCCGTCAACGAGCTATGGACCTTTCGGGACCAGAGAGAGGAAGGCACAGTGCTGAATCGAGCAGGCCGGTTTCAGGTCGTCTCCTTCGTTGGGGCACTCGTGCAATGGACGGTCTTTCTCGCCATGAACGTCGCCTTCCTTTGGTGGCTCCAGGGGGTCCCTGGTCTGGACGCTTACTTCGGAGGTTCCGAGGGGATGTTTCAGACCTATGTCCAGCGACCGATCCTAGCGCCTCCAGAGGTCGGTTACGCCATCTATGGCTCCCAGCTTGTGGGGATCGGAGTGGCGACAGTGTGGAATTACCTGGCTAACTTTTATTGGACCTGGCGTGCGAAAGATGAGGAGCCCAAATCGGACTGAGGTGGTTACTCCACCATGGCCAGCAGGGCTTCAAATTCATTCAAGGCCTTCATGTCCCCCGCGGTTCGAGCCCGATCCAGTCCAGTTCTTAAGGCTTCAGCGGCCTCAGAGTCTTCTCCAAGCCCCAGCAAGACCTCGCCGAGCTGGTAAAACGTGTAGAGGAGCGGATCCTCAAGGGTCGCGGCGCGCTCCAGTAATGGGAGCTCCTCTTCAAGTAGGCCGTCTGCCTTATATTCTAGGGCGAGGCCATAGAGCGCAAAGCCATCATTGGGATTCAGCTCCAGCATACTCTTGAGGGCGTCGACTCGCGCTTCTTTCATTGATTTTACCAGAGCATCCGTAGTCGGAGCGTCTCTTCGAAGGCGCGTAATCGCTCGCTTAACTCGTCTTCGCGGGACGACGGAGAGATATCTAGAATCAGGTATGCGTGGTTTGGATCGGACTGTAGGTACTCAGCAGCGATGTTGATACCCAACTCTGCGATCGCCGTGTGTAGCTTACCTAGGACACCGGGCACATTGCGATGAAAGTGAATGATGCGGTGGTGGTCAGAGTGTAGTCGTGGGAGCTGAACCTGGGGCACATTGACCGCCGTGGCCGTGTTTCCATTGTTCATGAGTCTCACAAGCCGCGAGGCTGCAGACTCGGCGATGCTTTCCTGAGCTTCGATCGTCGAACCACCGATATGAGGAGTGAGAATTACATTATTTGCGCCTTGCAGCGCGCTCGCGAAGCTCTCCTGATTGGAGGATGGTTCCTGAGGGAAGACATCGACCGCAGCCCCGTTAATATGCCCACTGTCGAGCGCCGATCGGAGCGCGTCGATATCTACGACCTTACCGCGGGCATTATTAAGGAGATAAGAGCCCTTCTTCATCTTGGCGAGCTCTCTCGATCCGATCATGTCTCGGGTCTCGTCTGTCGCCGGGACATGGAGGGTAACGACGTCCGACCGCTCAAGTAGATCGTCTAGGCTCTTCGCTGCGACAGCGTTCCCCATCGGAAGGACATCGACGACGTCATGAAAAATCACCTTGAGCCCCATCGCCTCTGCGAGCACCGAGACCTGTGAGCCGATCCGCCCGTACCCGACGATGCCGAGTGTACGACCACGAATCTCATGGGCACCCACAGCAGATTTCATCCATTGGCCAGAGTGCATTCCAGCTGATCGATCAAACAGCTGTCGGTGGAGGGCTACGATCTCGCAGATGACCAACTCAGCGACGGATCGCGTATTCTGAAAAGGAGCGTTAAATATGGGAACGCCAGCGCGTGCGGCGCTGTCTAGATCAACTTGGTTCGTTCCAATACAAAAGCATCCCACTCCCCAGAGTCGGGGGGCGTTCTCGAAATATTCGGCCGTCAGCTTTGTCTTGGACCTCAAACCAATAATGTGGGCGTCACCAGCGACATCGATCAACTCTTGGCCCTGATAAGCGCACGGATGATGTTCGACCTGGAAGCCGGCCTCTTGGAAGATCTCCACGGCTTTAGGGTGAATATTCTCAAGCAGGACCACCTTGATCTTGCTGAGTGGAAAGGATGTGCTCATTGATATCTCCGAATTGAACGGCTGAACCATATCAGGTGTTTGGGTCCGGGTCATCGGCCTCTGATCGCTTTGTTAAAGAGAGACCGAACTTGACCTAAATGGCCGAGTAACGGCAGATCATGCTTATGGGTCGTAAAGGTGAATCAGGAGAACATTTTGGCGGGATATCGCACGCTCATGGAGTACGAAGCTGCAGCTCGAGACTCGCTCTCGGAGATGGCATATGCATACTACGCCGGTGGGGCTCGAGACGAGGTGACCCTTCGCGCCAATCGTGACGCTTGGTCGTCCATTTGGTTGCACTACCGTACGTTGGTCGATGTCTCGCAGCGGACCTCTCAGACAACGTTATTGGGGATCCCCGTGGAGAGCCCAATTATCTGTGCGCCCATGGCCTTTCATCGGCTCGCACACGACGCCGGAGAAATGGCGACAGCGCGAGGCGTATCAGCCGCCGGGAGTATATTCACGCTCAGCACCCTCTCCACAGTCTCCATTGAAAACGTAGCGGAATCTACGAGTGGACCCCTTTGGTTTCAGGTCTACGTCTACAAGGATCGCGCGGTCACCGTCGACCTGGTGAGACGCGCAGAGTCTGCTGGCTACCAAGCTCTTGTCCTCACAGTAGACGCGGCCGAGATCGGTACCCGAGAGCGTGACCATCACGCTCGTTTTCGTTTACCTAAAGGAATGAGAGCGGCCAATCTTGAGCGAGCAGGCTTCGATGATTTGGGCAGTGACGCTGAGGGGTCTGCCTTGAACACGTATGTTCGAGAGCTGCTTGATAGCTCCCTGACGTGGGCGGACGTCGATTGGCTGGCGAGTCTGACCACTCTCCCTATCATCGTGAAGGGCATCGTGCGTGGAGACGACGCATGTCGCGCCATCGATCACGGCGCGCAGGCTGTCGTGGTCTCCAATCACGGGGGGCGTCAGTTAGACACCGCTGTCCCAACCGCGTTGGCGCTTCCGTCCGTCGTCGCGGCGGTCAGAGGCAGGGCAGAGGTTTACGTCGATGGTGGCCTACGACGAGGAACAGACCTCATAAAGGCTCTTGCGATGGGCGCGAACGCCGTACTCATTGGTCGACCAATTCTTTGGGGGCTCGCGGTCTCAGGGGAGGGGGGCGTTCATCACGTGCTTGAGCTCCTTCGCCTAGAGTTGCTGGAGGCAATGGCGCTATGTGGGGCACCAACGATCGATGACGTCACCTTAGATTTGGTGGGCTCATAATCTTGGTGACCGGAGCATACCCTGCGATAATGGACGTATCATGACTAAGCGAATCGCGATCATAAGCACCGGTGGCACCATCGAAAAGACCTACGATGAGATGGCGGGGGTGCTCGCAAACAAGACGAATGTCTTGGATGTGATGTTGGCCTCTCTTCAACTGCATGGAGTAGAGATCGTCCGTGTTCCTTTAATGAACAAGGATAGCTTAGAGATGACGGACAGTGATCACACGTTGATCGCTCGAACTGCCGGAAGTATGAGCGAGACCCACGACGGCGTCATCGTCGTTCATGGGACAGATCGCTTAGCAAAGAGCGGTGAACGTACTCTTGAACTTAATCCGAACGTTAAGACACCGATCATCTTTACGGGGGCTATGCGTCCCTACGAGATGCGGCATACCGACTCTTTGCAAAACCTCACCGAGGCGCTGTTGGGCGTTCAAATCCTTGGGGGCGGTGTCTATGCGATCATGCACAACCGCGTGCTCAGCTTTCCGGGTGTACGGAAAGACCTTCAGGCTGGGACCTTTGTTAAGCCCTGAACGCGGCGCCCTTTAGCGCTGCGGACCTCGCTAAGAGTAACTGGAAAAGACGGACAACATCAGACCAACTGAGAGCAGTAAGATGCTGTTGATCGTGATCCCTAGCCACAGCGAAGAGCGCTCGGAGTCGGGGGAGGGGGCCTCGATGATCGGGGCAGTAGCTGCCCGCTCAAAACAGACTGGCATCTCTTCGGTGTTTCCAAAGTATTGTTCTTCGATAGGCTCTGGCTTGGCCATCCCATCCGACTGAGGAGGGACATAGTTGGGCTCGGACCTCCTACGTTGGATCCGTGCAGCTACCCGAGCGATCGTCTCGTCATCGATCGCGCCGAGCTCTCTGATCGTAGGCATCGCGTATGAGTCGGGTGCGACTTCATTGGAGATGATCTCCATGAGACGGGCCAGCATCGATCGCGCGTCAGGAAAACGAGCTTCCGGCCTCTTCGCGAGAGATAGACGCACTGTAGACTCAAGGGCTGGGGGTACCTCTAGCGATCGAGAGAGCATGGGGATGGAATCATTGAGATGCCGCTCGATGACCATCCAAGCGCTGGGTCCATCGAACGGTCGCTTGCCTGAGAGCATCTCAAACATCATCACCCCAAGCGCATACAGGTCCGCCGAGGGTCCAACGGGCCTGCCCAGGCATTGCTCGGGAGCACAATAACCCGGGGTGCCCAGCGCCTTTGGCCTATGACCAATGGAACTCATCCCATCTTCCCTTAGACTCGCGATGCCGAGATCCAGAACCTTAATCCGTTCTTCACCGGACTTGGATGCGTACACCATAATGTTCGCCGGCTTAAGATCTCGATGAACCAGGCCCATCTCGTGGGCTTCGATAAGCGCGCGCAGTATTTGTTGTGAGAGGCGATTTACGCGCACGGGGTTCAAAGGCTGCTCGCGTGCGATGAGCTGGGTTAGCTCTTCACCTTCGACGAACTCCATCACCATGAAGAGGCTGCCTTCTGCCTCTCCATAATCGTAGAGCGTGACGACGTTGGGGTGATTCAGTCGAGCCAGGGCACGCGCCTCGTGAAAGAATCGCTCACGGTTGTCTGGATCTTGGGAGAGATGCCGACTGATGAACTTGAGCGCGACCGTTCGCATCACTGGGTGTTGGATCGCCCGATACACAGTGCCGTGAGCACCCGCGCCGACCATCTCCATTAGCTCGTACTTTTCGTTGATACGAGTCCCTGGTTCAAAGACACCCACTGTCATTGATGGTTCTCCACAGGTATACGGGGCGATTGGATCGTCATCTCCTCATCTAGGTCAACTTGCCTCTCGGTGGACATCACGGAACAACGACACACTAGACGTACCCTCGGTCTATTACTTACAGACGCCTGTTCTGAAGCCCTCGGCTCGCCAGACGAATTAAGGC
>CALELH010000446.1 GCA_937902595.1 uncultured Myxococcales bacterium | reverse complement strand
TCCAACGCCCCCATCTAAGGAGGCATCAGAGTGTCCTGACCCGCCGCTACCGCCAGTCTCGTCGCCGCATCCATAGAGCGCGACAGCCATAATGAGAGCCCAGAGCGGACTGTATGAAATCTTCATTCCGCCCCCTCTCAGCTCAAGCGATCCAGGCCACCGCGACCGGTCGCCGGATCCCCGAAGGTGTCCACGTTAATGCCAAAGGCCTGACAGATTGAGACCAGAAGCTTGCTGTGCGAGACGCCTCCGTAATCTAAATAACGGCCCGGACGAAAAGCGCCTCCCGCCGACCCGGCTAAGACAAAGGGCACCGATTCACAGACATGGGCGCGACTGTCCCCGAGCTCCTTGGCCCATAAGATTAAAGTGTCATCAAACATCGAGCCATCGCCCTCTGGGTTGGGCGTGGCCTTCAAGGTGTCTATTATGTAAGCGAACTGGGACGCGCACCAACGCTCCGCCTGGCGGAACTGCTCTACGTTGACGAGATCGCCATTTGCCGCGTGTGAGAGCGCGTGATGCCCATCTGTATTGCCAACCCAAGAGAAGACCACTGGGCTGACGGTGTGGCTCAATTGAATCGTCGCGACCTTGGTCATCTGGCATGACAGCGCGGTGACCGCGAGGTCGATCTGAGCCCGGGTCAGCTGAGGGACCATCGCGTAGTCATCCTTGTTCATCCGCCCCGGAGCGACTGGCGTCTGACATGCCCCCCTCTCTTCAGGAAAGAGGCTCCTCTCGAGGCTGCGAATTGAATCCAAATGCCGATCAAGCTTTCGACGCTCAAGCGCGCCGACTCGACCCCGAATGTCATTGAGCTCTCCGAGGGAGATGTCGAGGATGCTTCTTCTGCGCAACCGGAGGTTCTCAAGGGCCTGTTCGTCCTGACTAATCCCACCAAACATTCGCCGGAACACGCTCCGCGGATCCGCATCAGGGTGTAGATATTGGCCAGCCCCGCTGTAGGACATGCGTGTTTGTATTGATGCACCCCAAGGGTCGGTCAACACCCCGAACTCCATGGACTGAAACCGATCTTCAGCGCCGATACGCTGCGCAACAAACTGGTCGATGGAGACGCCTTCGCTGACGCTACCCGCCCCATTTCCATTGGTGAGCATCGCGCCCATGCCGCCCTCGTGATTATTTCCGGTCAGGAAGTTAATCCCGTTGAGCACGAGCAGGTCATCACGATAATCGGACAGAGGAGTCAAGAAGCCATCAGGACTAAAGCGATAGTCATTTTCGCCACCCGCAGGTCGCCAAAACTGGGGAATCGTCCCATTTGGACTGAAAAAGATCAGCAGCCTCTTAGCGGGCGCCACGCCATCTTGAGCGCGTGCAGCGCCGCCGCCCCTAAGGACATTTAAAAACGGCGCCGCGACTAAAGCCGCCCCGGCGCTGGTCAAGAAGTCTCTCCTTGAACGCATCTATTCCTCCAGACCCGTCAATCCCCGGTTGAGTGACTTAAGCATGTACCGACCCACTCTAGCGTATCGACGTGACCAAACACAGAGGCGGCCTTCGACAGCGCAGATTGGGCATCATCAGCGTAAGGACAACTCACCGACTCCATTCTTGAAACCCGTAGGGCGTCTGAAGTGGGAAAGACCTCACTGATTTGCCTAGCGGAATTTGGAATATATACGCCCGATGCGAGGACCTCGGCCACCGAAGGTTCCGGTAGCGCCTGACCCTTACCTTACGTCGACTCTGACCGAGGTCTGCTCATGAATCTTGCGGATTACTTCATTACATTTTATTGAAGCGACTGCGGATTGACAGTAATACTACAAAATGAAAGTATTGCTAAAGTGTCGCGGGTGCTAAGCTGCGATGGACGATTTTGGGATCGGAGACCAAAGCCATGACCAATTTGAAGCGCTTGGTGGCGACGACAGCCTTCGCCGTTCTATGTTTCTCGATGACGAACGCGAACGCTCAACCTCGCGCTGTAGGCGAAGAGTTCACGGATCTCGACCTGCTGTTTAGTATACTCACCGCGACGGTGAATGGCATCAACATCGATGACGCAGACACCCTGGCAGCGAACTATCCTGGTCTTGAGTTTAGCGACTTCGATCGAGACCGAAACAACGAGTTCATGACCTTTGGAGCAGCGCTCGGTCTCTTCGACCTCACCCTCGCGATCACCCAGTTTAACCATGACACAGTGGACGCTGACGGCGACGGGATGAACGGTTTTTGGGAGTTGGAATGCCAGTACGCGGGCGGCGGTATAACCCTGAGCCCGACCGAAGCAGAGACGACCCCCGGGATACCGGACGGGAGCACGGACTGCGATGGCGATGGCAGCGCTAACCTCGTCGAGATTAACGCCGGCACCAACCCCCTCGACCCCAACGATTTTCCACAAGCCGACTTCGAGATCGTGGATCCAGGTATCGAAGAGCAGCCGCTCTCCTCTGTGTCGGGTGATGGTAGCTACACGCTGACCTTAGAGCCGGCTCGAAAGCACGTATTCGAAGGTCAGGGCATGCGCCTTGAAGGCGAGTTCATTCAGTAGGGATGATTCATTCTACTGGTCTGAGTCCACGTTCGAAGTAGCTTGAGCATCTCACCAGTGCCCACGACCGGCGCGTTCGTAAGTCCAAATAGTACGCAGCAGCGCTCATCCCCGCTCGTATTTGGATCCTTGGCCCATTGTGCCTTCTCCTGCGATCTCTTTTCTCCACCCAACATCGAAATTTAATTCTCGATTCTTGGGCCTCAAAAGAGCAACAGGGGATAACCATCCCCGCCCCCCACGATCTAAGAGACGAGTGCGGTCCATCGGCCTTTGAGGTCAGTAATTTGCGGCGACCGTCCAAATTGCCGTACTGGGCACACTACTCCAAATCTCAGCATAAACATGAACATGAATATGAAAACCATTTTCATTAACAATGAACAACATGCTGGCCCCCTGAATACAACTTGCCTTGGTTACACCCCTGTGGGAACTTTACTGAATGACTGAACGGCATCAGCATCAACACCAGGGGTTACTATGACTCGCCTGCTAC
>CALELH010000445.1 GCA_937902595.1 uncultured Myxococcales bacterium | reverse complement strand
TGCCGATACGATCAACTCTGTCGCGTGTGGCCCAATGATGTGAACACCCAAGATCTGGTTGTACTTTGCCTCGGCCACAATCTTAACGAACCCTGTCGTGTCGTTAATGACCTTCGCCTTGCCCACAGCGCTAAAGGGGAAGGTGCCCACCTTAACGGTGTGCCCCTGCTCTTTAGCCTGCGCCTCACTGAGGCCCAAGCTCCCTACCTCAGGGTTTGAATACACGCAGCTAGGCACCTGTGTGTAATCGATGGGCGGCGGATTCAGGCCAGCGATGTGCTCCACCGCGATGATCGCCTCATTACTCGCTGCGTGAGCCAACTGAGGGGTGCCCGCTACAATGTCTCCAATCGCATACACGCCCGACTCGCCGGTTCGACCAAACTCATCGACCTTCACAAACCCTCGGTCGACCTCGATCTTCAGAGCCTCGAGTCCGATATTCTCGGTCACGGGACGCCGGCCGATAGCGACTAGGCAGTGACTCGCGACGACGGTCGTCTTCTTACCGTCCGTCGCCTCTAGCGTCGCCTTTACTTGGCCTCCATCAAGCTCCAAGCCAGCGCACTTGGTGGACGTCAAGGTCTTGATTCCACGTCCCTTGAACGCCTTCTCAAAAGCATCAGAGACATCCGAGTCCTCAAGAGGCACTAACCGATCTTGCAACTCAACGATGGTGACCTTGGCACCAAAGCTTCGATACACGCTGGCGAACTCAACGCCGACTGCGCCAGCCCCCAGAACCAATAGATGGCTAGGCATTGTCTCAAGATCGAGCAGCTCGTCGCTCGTCAAGACCAGCTCTCCATCGACCTCAAATCCTGGGATATGCCGGACAGCAGATCCGGTCGCCAGAATGATATGCCGAGCCTTGAGTTCGGTCTCACCGTCGTCGTTCGTGACCTTGATCACGCCACCTCCGGCGAGAGAGCCAAAGCCTTGATAGGTTGTGACCTTGTTCTTCTTGAGCAAATACGCCACGCCGCCCGCGTTGACCTTGATGACCTTGTCCTTACGCTTCAGGACTTTCTTTAGGTCGATCTCAACCTCGCCCACGTTCACCCCAAAATCGGATGCGTGTCGAGCGTGGTCCGCGAGCGAAGCAGACTCCAACATACTCTTGGTCGGAATACAGCCTCGCAGCAAGCAAGTGCCACCAAAGCGGGTGTCTTTTTCGACTACCGCGGTCTTAAGTCCGAGTTGCCCTGCACGAATCGCCGCAACGTATCCGCCTGGACCACTCCCGATGACAACTACGTCGTAGGTCGTCGACATTGGGTACCTCTTCGTTCCTGTTCCCCGGGGATCGCGTAGGTACACTGAATCCGAGCCTGACGCAAGCACAGCGGCCCATAGGGCCGGTGGCCTGGCCAGCTCTCTTGACGTCCTAGGGGGCTCAATTAAAGATTCTGCGTCCACGTACGAGAGTAGCTTGACGAGTCATGGCCACCCGACCTATTTCAGGATCGTCACTCGTGTTTCCAACCCATCGAGGCTCTCTATGAAGCTGACTCAAGCGCTAATCCTGAACATCGACACCGAGACGACAGGCCCCGATCGCGATCATGACCGCGTCGTTGAGCTCGGCGGCGGATATCAACAGGCAGGGCAGCAGGTGGGTCCACTGCTCCGCGCGCTCGTTGATCCTGAGAGATATATCCCGGCCGGTGCTACTCAAGTTCATGGCATCAGAAACGAGGATGTAGAAGGGATGCCAAAGTGGCCGGTAGTCGCGGCTCGCCTTAAGACTCACCTCGACGCACACCCTGTTCTGTGCGGGTACAATATACTCGGATTCGACTCACCCCTGATCAACGCAGAGAATGCGCGCAATAACATCCACTGGCGCATGCCGCGCAGCATCGATCCCTTCGTGTGGACGTACTGGCACGATCGCGGTGCACCGAGTCGCAAGCTGGGTGCCACCTGTGAGCGATACGGAGTAGACCTACCCGAAGACCGCGCTCACACCGCGGACGCGGACGCTATGGCCACGGGTAGTCTGCTGCTCGCCATGGTTATCGAGGGCATCATTCCGGATGATGTTGAGCACGCCTTCGCGGAGCAGCAGGCGATCCTAAAGAGGACCGACGCTGAATATGAAGAGTATGGGAGGTTCGTCTTCCCCGACCGTGACACAGGCGAGTATCGCCTGGGCTTGGGCAAGCACTGCGGGACGCCGGTCGACGAGGCCGACGAAGGGTATCTCAAGTGGCTCTTGGGCCGACCCGACATTACTCCTAAGGCAAAGAGCATCCTGATGAAGGCCCTCGGTCAGGTCGAACAGATCGGCCTCTTCTAGCCTGTTCCCTCATGGTCTATCGGCCGACTCAGCTGCCAAACTCGGCGACGATCGATTCAGCCTCTGCCACAAAAATCTCACGGTGGAACAAGTCAAAGTTCGCCCAATTACAGAAGGTGGATGAGTCGGTTACTCGATCGATGAAGAGCATCCCCACCAGGTGATCGAACTCGTGCTGAAACGTCCCAGCTGTAAGCCCTCTCACTTCGAAACTCATGGGCGCTCCGTGCCGGTCCACCGCCTCGACCCGAATGTGCATATCCCGCTGAACTCTACCCCGAAGATCAGGGACGCTCAGGCAGCCTTCATAGAGAGAACGGCGCTCATCGCTTAGGACGGTGATGACGGGGTTCACAAAGACCGTAAGCGGAAAGTTAGGCTTATAGGGATACCGAGGATTGTCTTCGATACACACCGCAGCGATGGCGACAGGGTTACCCACCTGAGGAGCGGCGAGACCGGCTCCCTTCGCATGGCGCATCGTCTGAACGAGATCATCGATGAAGCTCTGCGTCTCATCGGACGCGAGCTCTTCGGGGCTCAGCTGCCTGCACTGCTTGCGAAGGACCGGGTCACCCACAAAACGAATCGGTAGAACAGCCACGATTAGCCTCCCTCCGGTCCGGCAGGGTCCAAGCCCAGAGCATACATGCGGTTCGCGTACTTGAAGAGGTAATCAAGACACTCTGCCTGCGTCTTAGCCTGTCGCCAATCACGGCCCCAGACATAGACACCGTGACGCTTAACCAAAACGGCGTCCGCCTTTGGCCATTCATCGATGGCCTCAGACATGCTCTCGGTGAGTTCACATTCTCGAGCCGTGTTCGGGATAACCGGAATCTCAACGGTGTCATAGTATCCATGCCCGCGGATGCCCTTGATCATCTCGACGTGGCTGACGCGGAAGACATCGCCGCACTGGATGGTGGCCATCATGGCGTCCACGCTGTGACTGTGGAGCACCGCTCCGGCCCCTCTCTGACGAAAGGCGTTAAAAAAAAGCGGCGCACACTCTGTGAGCTTAAGACTCGGATCTTCGGGCGCCTTGATGACGTCACCTTCCGGGGTTAACTCAAAGATATCTTCGGGACGAATGCGCTCTTTCTGCACACCACTGGGGGCCATATATACGATGTCGCCTTCGCGAATCGCGATCCCACCACCGGTGCCCGTGCACCAACCAAGATCGTAGAATTGGCGGCACAGCTGCGAAATTAATTCTCGTGGGTTATCTCGCCCCATCTCTTAGCTCCTGCTCATCGCTCATGTGTTCGGTCCTAGCAGGGCGCGCGGATCGATCACAAGTCCAAAGGGATTGACGCGTATGCAGACAAACTCAGCTGAGAGGCTGAGGTCGCATCACGTCCGCGAGCTGTCGATAGAGGTCAGCTCGCGGATCATCATGCCGATACATCAACCTAAAATGGTCAAACCCCAACTCTAACTCAGGCAGAAGTCTGCTTAGACGACCACTTCTTATGTCCGCCTGAACCAGATATTTTGGCAGTACCCCCACACCACCGCCAGTCGCGATGACATGTCGCACAGCCGCGGTCGTGCCCATGATCCGCTCATCTCCAAAACGAGGAAAGTGAGGCGCTCCCTCAGCATCACGGAGGTACTTGAAGAGTGGCTTCTCCGGCTGAACATCTACGAGCACATGCCGACCCGCGTCGTCCGCGGTCTCAAAAGGGGTGCGCTCCACCAGGCTCGGTGCGGCCACAAAGACGTAGTCTTCTCTCACAAGTCGAATCACGTCGAAGATCGGATCTACGAAGACGCGCGAGGTCACAGCGCAGTGCACGTCAAAGCCCTTAACCCGCTCTTCCAAGTCAGGTCCCGAGCCAAAATAGAGATTGATCTCTACATGGGGAAGCGCCTCCGCCAGCACCGGAAGCATGGGTAAAATCCAAGACATGCCGAGCTCATGTCGCGTGCCTATCAGCAGCTTGACCGGCGCGGGTCCAGCGCGCCCTCGGCCAGCTTCTACACACGCCTCTGCGACGGCCAAGAGCTTGAGCGCTTGAGGGAGCAGAGCCTGGCCGGTAGGCGTGAGAGAGACATGCCGGGTTGTCCGCTCAAAGAGGCGTCCGCCCATGAGGTCTTCGAGTTGAGCGATTCGCTTACCGAGCGCCGCAGGTGTCAGGGCCACGGAGCGCGCCGCCGCCCTAAAGTTTAAGGTCTTCGCGGCCGCGACGAAGCAAGCGATTGAGTCAATATCGGGATACATGCCTTCACAGTATCCCCAAGAGACACATTGTGAAACATAAAGTATCCCAAGAGGATACAGATAGATGCCCGTCTTTATAGGGGGCTCAGTCGATGGGCAGATAGGCTTCCGTGAGGAGAGGATCAAAGCCCTGAGCGGTCCAGAAACCACGGGCGTCCGGATTCAGCGGAGAAAAGCTCACCTGTAGGTAGGACAAGCCTCTTTCGGAGAATCGCTGTTTCGCAGCCTCGAATAGCGCCCTTCCGGCGCCACATCGACGAGACGAAGGATCAACCACTAGATCATAAATCATCCCGATCTCACGCACCGAGTAGACCGGTGCCCTCTGCCCGGTTCGTGCCAAGAGAAACCCAATGAGGCCCTGATCGAGCTCCGCTACAAGGACCATGGCCTCCGGATCATCAAGCTTACGACGTAACCAGGCACGGTATGTCGCCGGCGCGTGCACCTCCATAGCGTACAGCTGTGGATCGAGAGACGCGTGGTGTGCAGCGAGGACACGCCACAAACTGACCAGGCGGTCCAAGTCGATGAGACGCGCTGCTCGGATTTTGGGAGCGACCAGTTCAGGCATCGATAAAGCCCCAAAGCCGTTTAACGAGGTCACCCGGTCTCTCCAAATGTGGAGAGTGTCCATATCCCTCGGGTTCGACGAAGGACACGGTCTCCGGCATGTGCGTACGATACCAGCTCAAACATTCCGATGGCAGGATCCGCTCTGATCGACCCCAGATAATGAGGGTCACAGGCTCTAGGGTTGCGGCCTCCTTCGCGGTCAACATGTCTCCGATATCGATGGTCTCAAAGAATCGACGGACGATGGGGCGATTCAACAACGAGACCACCTGTCCACCAATCAGAGCCCCGTACCAAGGTCTCTTGTGGAAGAGGCATGAGAGAAACTCTCGACCATCGGATGCTGTCTCGAGGTTAAATCGACCGTCCACCTCAGCGCGACCCTCTGGTGACATGGGAGCCCCAGCAGGAGAGATGAGCGCCAAGCGATAAATTTGCTCAGGAGACCGTAGACTATACTTGAGGGCGATCGCGCCGCCGAGTGAGGCACCGATGAGCACAATAGGTCGATCGATGAGCTCGTCGAGTAGCTCTGCGATCTGGGAGAAGCTCTCCTCTAGAGACGGTAAGGGATCAGGTATCTCGCTGAACCCGTGGGCCGGTAGGTCGATGGCGATGACTCTGCGCGCTCCCCGCCGTAAGCGCACGAGCAAGGGGGCGAAGGACGTCGCGTTCGTGCCTATGCCATGAATCACCACGATGTCAGGACCATCGCTCTCCTGCTCCCAAGAATACACGTGTAACCTCGACCCTGGGCTCCCTCTCAGCGCGCTCTGAAAACCGCGTCGATGCAGCATCCAGCGTACGAGTCTCTGCTGTAAGTCGATGGCAGCAGCCACAGATGACCTCCGTCCCGTTCCAAGGAAGATTGTGCGCGGCTCCCCAAATTGATTCAATGTCCCACAAAATATTGATGTGTGACGACCATGATTAGCGCGCTGCGCACCCCCATCGTAATCGGAGCAGCCTTACTCGGCCAGGAGACGTGTGTAAGCCGTCTAGAGCGACGGGTGCGATCGACTGATTGCGACTTTAACCGACACCTCACCAACTCGATGTACCCCAGCTATATGGATCTAGGCCGATGGGACCTCATGATCCGTTGTGGAGCGCTGAGACACTGCCTTAAGGACCGAGTTAAACCGCTCGTCGTCGAGCTCAACGTCCAGTACCTAAAAGAGCTCCGATACGGCTGTCCCTTCACCTTGGACACACGCTTTGTCGAGATCGACGGTAAGGCATTAGTCATCGAACAGACCTTCCTCGTGAACGAGGTCGCTCATGCGCGCGGCACTGTCCGGTCCCTTGTCGTCGGTGGCTCAGGCGTGATCAGCCCGGAGGACTTCGCGCCGTTTATTGTTGACCCCTGGAAGGCCTAACCCGCCAGCTGACGCTCCACCAACTGAGCGTATAATCCGCCCGAAGCGATCAAATCCTCGTGAGGTCCTTGCTGCACGACAGCCCCATGGTCGACGACGGCGATGCGGTCCGCGGACTTCACCGTCGAAAGTCGGTGGGCGATCACGAGAGTCGTGCGCCCCTCCATCAGATGGCCCAGCGCCTCCTGGACAAGGTGCTCGGACTCAGCATCAAGAGCGCTCGT
>CALELH010000444.1 GCA_937902595.1 uncultured Myxococcales bacterium | reverse complement strand
TTGATCTCGACCACCTGTGGCTCTCGCTTAGCCACTTTGTCCAAGGTCACCTCCAGCACACCATCGCTCAGGGCGGCGGAGACGGAGCCAGGGTCGACGCTATCCGGGAGCTTAAAGCTCCTCTTGAAGCTGATGTCTCGTCGTTCATGACGGTGATAACGGACGCCCTCTTCTCGGATGGCCTTCCGTTCGCCCCTCACCCAGAGACGCTGCTCTTCTACGGTCAGTGAGATCGCCTCCCGAGGGATCCCGGGGACATCCAGCCGCAACACAAAACCATCGTCAGTCTCGTATAGGTCCAAAGGCACCGTCTGGCATTCGGCCGCTCGGTAAAGTGACCCCAACTCGTCGGCGGCGCGGCCAAAGAGCTGGTCCAAGCCACGCTCTAGATCAGTCATCGTCGCACGCATATACGCTCCCTATTCTCGTCAAGATACAGCTCGACCACCCGCACGAAACTGTGCGCCAACCACCTGTATCAATTAGTGTTTTCTTTGCGACACGATCTCGCGTCGACATATATACAGCTGTACACGAGATGGATATGTGTCAAGGGCAGAGCCATCATTTTCTTTGGTATTCAGCAGCCCATCCCCTCGAAGTTGAACGTCTGCCGCCTGGAGCATCCACGTGGCCAAGCGTTGCAATCCCGCCTCCATATCCGTAAGGTCCGTCGGCCCTCGGGCATGCTGTATTCCGCTCAAGAGGACAACGGCTCAACGATCTCTAAGGAGACCTCATGAACGCCTTTATCGAGCAGCTCGCAGAGAGCCTCCGTCGCGACACTTTTGTGCAGTTGGTGCTCAGTAGCCCTGTCCGTAATGTAGAGCCGAAGGTGCAGAAGCTGTCGGCGCGACCAGTGGCCCTCGGGGATCGGCGAGCGATTCAGTTGACTCGCCAGGAGGCAGCCCGCGAGACCCATCAAAATCTAGACCCATCGGAGGCGGTGCTAGAGATTGATGGCCTGTTTGGCACGAGCTTTAGGCATGCCCATCTCTTCACAACATCAGCAGACATCAGCGCCAAGCTGCGCGCGAGTGGAAAGCTCAAGATGTCGGAGAGGCCGCCGACTAAGACGGCCGCCACCACCGAACATAACCGCCGAAAGACCTATCTCATCCCGGAGGGCCTCCCCTGCCCCTTCCTCACCGAGATCGGCGTCATGAGTCCCGAGGGGCGTGTCTATGCGCCAAAGTACGATAAGTTCCGCCAGATCAACCGGTTTCTCGAGTTCATCGAAGAGATCTACGACGCCCTGCCCGCGGACGGACCGCTTCGGGTCATCGACTTCGGCTGCGGTAAGAGTTATCTCACCTTCGCGATTCATCACCTGCTGGTCAGCATCCACGGCCGTGAAGTTGAGCTCTTGGGTGTCGACCTAAAACAGGACGTGATCGACCATTGCCAAGAGATCGCGGACCGCCTTAAGTGCCGCGGCCTCACCTTCCAGACGGCCGATGTAAACGACATCACCCCTGAGGGACGCGTTGATCTGGTGGTCTCGCTACATGCCTGCGACACCGCAACAGATGTCGCGCTCGCAAAGGCCATTGGTTGGGGCGCCGGCGCGATCCTGAGCGTGCCATGCTGTCACCATGAATTCGCATCCAAGATGGAGCAGAGCGCGCTGCCTGCGATACACGCTCACGGGATCCTAAACGAGCGTTTTGCTGAGCTGACAACGGACGCCTACCGAGCCCAGATGCTCGAGGCCCGAGGCTATCGTGCTCAAGTGGTCGAGTTCATCGAGCTGGAGCACACCGCGCGCAACTTATTGATTCGTGCCGTGAGCCGTCGAAACCGTAAGCCTGCCCCTGGCGCACAAGAGCGAGCCGATGCCCTCGCCGCGCAGCTTGGTGTAGCCGATCCTACTCTCGCCAGCTTACTCAGCGACGAGACCGCCCCCTGAAGTAACGCACAATTGGCCTAAGACCTTTGTCGCTGGGCATTTCCGTCGACATCGTTCTCTGGCCTGCTCAGTTTAGGTATACTTCGACCGCGTTGAATGGGTGCCGGTTGGCGTCCATCAAAGCCCGCCCCCCCTCTGACCCGCAGAAAGGGATCCTCTCACAGATGCCGAGACGAGCTCCGCCACGATGCCAATTCAAGCCGGTCGCTGAGATGACGGGCGATGACTGGTCGCTTATCTTGACCAAGGCCGCCGATGTACTCGGTGACACGACGGGGTTGCGCGAGAGCATCGAAGGTCGCCAGCGCGTCGCCCTGTACTGGAACCGCGATGACGATCTGGTCGGGTTGTGCACCGTGGATCTGCGGCCGGAAGAGTTTATGGGTCGGCCGGTCCTCTGCATCTACACCGGCAACGCGTGGCTACACCCTGAGGTCAGGGGGATGAATCTAGTGCCTAAGCTGGGCGCGCGGTGCTGGTTAGAGGCCGTACGCAGATGGCCCAAGCACACGCACTACTGGTTCTTCGGAAGCAACAGCTACAAGAGCTACCTCACCATGGCCAGAAATCTCGTGGAGTTCTATCCAAGCCGGCATCAGGAAACGCCTGAGTGGGAGACTCAGTACATCGCTCATCTCGCACAGGAGATCTACGGGGTAGAGATCAACGCAGAGACCTTCGTCCACTCAAGCCCGGGCAGCCGCTCCTTTAGGGAGTTCGAAGAGGACGTCGAAGCCGTCCTCCAAGAGGATCCCGATGTGCGTTATTTCACTCAGCTTAATCCCGGTTACGGTGGCGGTGACAAGTTGATGTGCCTCGGCCCACTGACCCTCAATAATTGGGGTAAGGTCCTGATGCGTTCGATCCGTCGGAAGCTACGAAAATAGCCCTAAGCCTACTGAGCGCTGCGTACCCAAACCCAGGACCATGGCTCGATTGTGAGCGGGCCTGCTTCTTGGCGCCAATCATCAAGACGCCCATCGAAGATCACCGCGGCCTCCAGACCCAAATGGGTCAACGACACGCTCTCCCCGGAGAGGTTGAAGTAGCAGCACACTGAGACCCCCTCGTGACTTCGAACGTAGCTCAGCAGCTGGTCCGAGCCATCCAATACGCTCATGTCACCAATCTGGAGGGCTGGCTCTCGACGGCGCATCGCGACAACTCGGCGAAAGTGGTTGAGGGGGCTATCCGGATCCTCCTCTTGAACACTCACCGCGCGCTGTCGATGCGCCTCTGGGATGGGCAACCATGGCTCAGCGTCGCTGGTAAACCCGCACCCAGGCTTAGCGTGCTCCCAAGGCATGGGTGTCCGACACCCATCACGCCCGACATAGTCAGGCCAGAACTCGACACCGTAGGGATCTTGGAGCTGCTCAAAGGGGACCGACACCTCCTCTAAACCGAGCTCTTCACCTTGGTAGATGCACGGGGTGCCGCGCAAACTCAGCAGCAGACTATTGCTCAGACGCGCGATGGTGTCCGGCGCGACCCCGTCCGGAGCGAGGCGCGTCGCGCTCCTCTCGACGTCGTGGTTCGCATAGGCCCAGCACGGCCACGCATTGGGGGCTTCACGAAGACTTCGCCGCAACGTGTCCCGGATATAGGGAGCGCTGAAGGTCCCGCCCAGGAGGTCAAAGGTGTAGCAGAGGCTCAGACGATCACCGTCGGTGTAATCACGAATGAGAGACCAGGAGCGCTTACGAATCGACCCGATCTCCCCCAAGGTCACCGTGCCGGGGTACTCTCGCATCAAGGCCCCCAGCTCCGATAGAAACGACAGCACCTCCGGGCGATTCTTATCGTAGATATGATCCTGGAACCCGTACGGATTACTGTCTTTGGTCAACGCCTCATCACGGTGGTCCGTCGCAGGATTATCCCGCAGTTCCCGGTCGTGAAAATAGAAGTTAACCGTGTCGAGTCGAAAGCCACTCACGCCGCGTTCGAGCCAAAAACGCGCGATAGACAGCGCCTCGGCGCGCACTCGCGGGTCATGAAAGTTAAGGTCCGGCTGACTCACAAGAAAGTTGTGCAGGTAGTATTGGCAGCGCACCGAGTTCCACGCCCAGGCGCTGCCACCAAAAATTGAGAGCCAATTGTTCGGCGGGCTCCCATCTGGCTTGGCATCAGCCCAGACAAAGCAGTCGCTATACTCACTATCGGGATTCTTGCTGGCGTCTTGGAACCAGCGATGGCTCTTAGCAACGTGGCTTAAGACCAGATCCACCATGATCTTAATGTTCATGGACTGGGCTTCTGCGATCAGCAGATCGAACTCTTCGTCGGTCCCAAACATCGGGTCTACACGACGGTGGTCTTCCACGTCGTACCCGAAATCCTCCATGGGCGACTTGAAGAATGGGCAAACCCAGACGACATCCACACCGAGCGAGGCTAGATACGGCAATCGCCGTCGAATCCCGTTTAGATCGCCCCATCCTCGCTGACGCGAATCACTGAACGAGCGTGGGTAGATCTGGTAAATCGCTCCGCCGCGCCACCAGTCTGGGTTCTCCTGAGACATCCTCTTCCGCCTCTTTTGTCGGGCACAAAAACCGGTTACCAAACGCAGGTTCCGTGGACCGAGCGCGCGGAGCGTTCGACGAACCATACCGAATAAAAACCGTGTTCAAAGAGGTCCGCGAATAGCATCACTGCGGCCCCGTACCAAGAGAGGATAAAAAGGTCCCGGGTGTTTGCGCAAGGCTCTGGGGCCTTGGTCCGTAAGGAGGCCTTTGATTTAAGTGAAGATGAGTGCGGATTAATGCCCTGTAACGTCTGCCCCGACACCTTGAAAGAAGCAGCGATCCGCAGCACGGATCTCCAACGGGAAGAGGAACCCCTTAGGTTGAGCAAACTCAGGTAGAGGTAGGCCATCGCTGAGTGACATGCCGTCTCGAGACCGCCACCAGGTCTCTACGTTGGCGTTGTGTTCGACCGTCTCGTCAAATGCTTGAATCCAGTCAAGATGATGATCGGAGATTTCCTGAGTCCCCAAAAGGTTCGAGACGACCTCACGACGTATCTCCGTAACCGTCGTAGAGTCGAAGACGTTCACGTTCATCTCGTACTCGTAGAGGAACCCACGATTGTTTGTGTTACAGGACCCAACGGTCATGAAGACGTCATCGATCAAGAGCAGCTTGGAGTGAATCACCAGGTCAGCAAAACGCCCACGCACCCCGTCAGCGATGCCAAACTGCGTCCGCCCGAAGGTCGTCAACCGCGCGTAGTGATAGCGGCCAGGGAATCGCTCCAAGAGTTCCTGATGGGTCACGGCGGTCCAGAGGCATCCTGGATCAGTCCACTCTGAGATGTCGTTGGTGACCACGAGAAGATGCAGTCCCGGCACGGCGTCCATACGCGCCTTGATGGCTTCTACCAAGATAGGCGCACGCCAGTACTGGTCCTCCACCAGGATATACTTTGTCGCTTGACTGACTGCGTTTAGATGAGTCTCCAGAATCGAATAGTCATGGTAGGGCGCTGGGAGCGTCCTCACCAATTGCATGGCGACGCCAGCCTCTTCGTCGCCGACAAAAGCTGGAGGCTCAACCAAGCTGGCGTTCTCAGCAAATCGGGACCCCTTATCGACGTTGTCATTCCAGAGTTGGCCAAAGCTACGCGAGACGTCCTGCACAATGGGTCCGGTTAATCGGAGCATGTAGTCCTTTCGAGGTGGAGTGTCCGTGTCTCGCTCGCCGTTCATTACGGCCTCTCGCTCGTCCTGGGTCGCGTCGAAGTTCATACGGCGGGGATCGTAAAGATCATGCTGGACGGTGTCCCAATCCGTGGGCCTCAAGTTCATCCCCCCCACGAAGGCTACGTCCTCATCGATGACGACAAACTTTTGGTGATAAGAAGCATGCGGGATGGGCCGCTCCAAAAATGGCAACTCGTCCAGGTCGACCGTGCGGTCCGCGATCTCAAATTGGATCTCTCCAGGCGTGGTCAGGCGGCCGTCGAGCTCTACGTCATGGGCAGCCAAGCGCTCGCCAAAATCGACGTTCGGCATACTCCACTCAAATCGGCCCTGAGTTTCGTTCTTGATGCCAAGAACCTCAAAATCATCACGTGCGTTGCCGTGCTCCCGCAAGCGGTCGTCGGTGCTCAAGCGCCACAAGATGGGGCTATCCCAAAAGACGACCCTCTTAGTTGCAGGCGACCGCTCGAAGACAGACATCACCGTATTCGTCTCACGCTCTTCGATGTCATTCATTGGCGCTGAGCGGGTTAACTCGAAGTCCGAATCCCACCACCACGTAGAGAGGTGAATGGTGTCCTCTGCTGCGTCGAGATCCGTGTGGACAGTAGACCACGCCTCTTCGCCATCCATGAGGAACTGTATCTCTCCCCCTCGTCGTACAGGCGCGCCAGAAGTGGCGAACCACTTGTGAGGAAGCCCAACATAGAGATGCAGGGCTCGGGCACGCCCTTCAAACATCGGTGAACCATAGCGATAAGCCAAACCGAAGCGGGTGTCGTGACCACGGTCTATCTGGACACCATCCGCTTCGAGGGTTCCATCATAGTCAAGAGTGAGATGGGCCCCGCGATGGTCTCGGGCTCCCAGCTCGAACCTGTATCCCGTGTTTGCCTCTAAGAGATAGCAAGACTCCCCTCCTAGGGAGACCTCCTCGATCAAAGACGGCTTCATCTTGACGCTGGTCCCGGGGACCGTTCGTCCCCATGTATCCCGAATATGGACCGCTACACAGAGCCCCTCGGGCTCTTTCGAGTTGTCTTCCTGGAAGCCAAGATCAGCGTCGGTTGTCTCTTCAATTCCGCCACCTCCCATCGTGCCGACGTCAACGGTCGGGTCCGTTACGTACGACCCCTGACCGTGTTCCTCGTTCGTCATCACCATTCGGTCCCGATTACCGTTAGGCGCGCCTCCATCATCATCATTCCTGGGGGCATCTATCGGATTAGACGCACTGGACTGCTCTTCGGCAGGACGAGGCCTCTCAAGCTCCACCGCGCAGCCAAATGCGGTCAGCGCGCAGGGAGCCCATAGCGCGAACATGCGGACTAAGGACAGCGGACGATTTGTTAATGTAGTGGGGCATATACGACTCATGGCTTCTGGCTTCTTTCTTGGAACATTTGGCTGGCGGGCCTTGCCCGCGCTTCAGGCGCCCTATGAACTGGCTCTCCGGCTAAGAGGTCGAGTAACCCATCAACGCCTCACTCCGCTCCGAGGTGCCAAGTCACTGTCGTTCAAATACACGTCAGCACAGCGCCTGAGGTCGAGCGGTTCGAAGTCTTACACTCATCCCAATTCCGGCCCGTCCCCCTTTGGGCGGTTTACCCTGAGGTAAGGAGCTTCACTGTGATGGGCACTTTAGGATACGAAGCCTCTCTATAAATGTTACAGGCTGCAGCTACGGCGGCCCGCACCTGTACAGGAATTTGGCAACACGGGGCTACCGCCCTAAAGGTTCTATCAGCGAAGCCCAACGGGGGTGGTGGATTCCAGCAAGGTGAGATCGACAGGGTCGCCTGACACCAAGCTGGGTGAGGCGGCCTCTGACGGGTTGCCTTGATTTCGAATTTCGAAACGTACTGACACGCCCTCGCCGCCACCGAGCCGATGGATCAGCGCCGAGATGTACCTCACCAAGAACCTCGATCCCCCACCCGTCCCGAAAGGACCGGCCTTGTAGAATTTCTCGAAGAAATCGAGCCTAACCTCAGGACTGAAATCGATCTGTGCATCTCTTAGAGCGGGGATGAAGTCATCTGCGAAGTAATTGCAGTAGAAGGTCCCTAGACGCTGGGCGACGAGATCACACGCCTCCTGAGCGCCCTCCACCTGGCCTACGATCTCCGACCGAAATGGGTATGGCAGCGTGGGTAGAATGTTTCGGTTGTCGAAGGTGTCGACAGTCTCGGCGAGCACCTCCCACAGTACCGTCTCTGGTGTCTCCTCGAAGTCGAACAACGCCGCCAACGCCTCTCCGTTAAAGAGCACCGCCAGGTCAGCTGACACCTCACCATCGTGCTCACCGTGGAACATACCGTGTATACCGACCTCTAAGGCCAACGGGCCGAGGGTGTTGAGCGCGGTCCTGACGCTGTCAAAGACAGGGCCGCTCATGCTCTTAGGAAAACTGCGCCTCCAGCCGAACCAATAGCCTCCGTCGAGGATGTCTTGGCTGCTGGCGCGAGTAAATGAGCCAGAGGAGATCGACTCAGACTCTCGGCCTCCCCAACCGCTGACTTGGCGAGAGTGTTGCCAAGCGCGCGCTCGCCAGCTCGTCTCAAATCCGTTGGAGTCAACTACTCGAACCTCATTGCTTCGATCCTGCCACCCGACTCCAGCCTTTACCCAGAGCCCATCAAAGGACAGATTAAGCTGTGACTCGCGAAAATCTGAGGACGCCAAGGCATGACGTACTACCGCCGGGCTCGCCCTCCCTGATTGCTCTGTGGCGAGGGTGTCAGACAGGGTAAAGTCGGCTAGACCTCCTTCACGGATGCCCTGCCCTTGCAGGAGACTTACCGCCCCTCGCCAGACGGTGCGTCCAGAGACGGCGCGCTCGAACGCCAACGCGGCGTCGGGGTCGCTGAGATCGTATTCAAAGTCCGCCACCGTCCGAAGATGCCGAGCGAACTCGCCATCAAGCTTGGTGGACGCCTTTACGTTTAGGGCGTGACTAGACAGCTTTTTGATCCTCTTCAGCGCTGGGTCTACATGGGTATCCCAAGCGTCGGTTACTCTCTCCAACTCTTGTTCAGCGCGGCTGAAGACCTGCTCGTCAAGCTGGTCGAGCCTAGCGTTCGCCGACGCCGCCAGATCCATCGCGGGGTCATTGATGCCTTCAGTCGAAGCTCGAACAGGGTCCTGTTGCTGAGCCTCGAGGAGCTCAGGGTGATCCTCGAGAAGTCTATCCAGGGATCCCGGCAGATCGCCCCGTAACAGTGCGAGTCGCTCGGGCAGCTTACGGAGGGTCTCTAGATGTCGGCCAGCGGTCTCCAAATGGCGCCGAATTGACCGCGCCCTCTGGAGCACGGAGGCTGGCGTGAAAGTATACTTGGCGCCGGCCTTCGCGTTGAAACCGAGCGAGCCACCTCCAGAGACGTTGGCCCCTGACAAAGCCCTCACTCGGATGCGACTCCCGTCCAGACGAATGAATTGCAGTCGATAATGCCCTTCCCCAACGAGGGTGCCTTGGCTGACGCCAGAATAGGATCCATAGGCGCTGGCTGAGAGGTACTTGAGGAACGTCCGGGACACGGAGGCGGCCTTATTTAGGAATCTGCCCCCCACGTGAAGGCTGAGCTTTCCCTTAATGGGGACGGAGATCACGGTGTTTGGAGGCAGCGCCAAAGCTGAGGCCGTGTCGTGGGGAATATTGAGCACGCTAATGGGTCGGGCTCTGCGGGCCTCGGAGACGCTTGGAAAGATCCTGGCGATCTCCACGGTGGAGTCTGCCGACAGAGCGAAAGGCAGCTGGTACTGAAAGTCCCCCACCTCCAACTTCATCCGTGGCAAACCACCATCGATCTCGTAGGTGTATACCTGCACAACACCATCACCGAGACGATCAGCGCGCCCCTTGGCAGAGGCCAGTAGACCTTTGCGAAGTTCGCCCGAAAGATCCACAGATTGCCCAATGGACGATTCGCGAATAACGCCCTCTGAGAGGAGTCGGCGATAATCGGCAGGCGCTGACTCATCTTGTACGTCTGCGAGGGCCAATCGGACACCCTCACCGTAGGTTGCTCCTGATCCTCTACGTTTCTCCACATCTCGCCAACGTTCATTGACTTCACCAAGCTGCTCACACCCAAGAGTGCAGGCGACCAAGGTGATTAAGATGGTGTAGAAGGGTCTCTTGTTCAGCGTCTTCATCGTACGCTCCTTAGAGTCATTGGTGTGCCTCGCTGGTCCCCGTACGCCGAGGCTATGCTTGACACCTTTGAGGGGTGTTCAGCGGTGATTACGATCGGGGAAACCGATTGTTACACGCTGACAGCTCCTGA
Organism: uncultured Myxococcales bacterium; assembly: GCA_937902595.1. GTDB lineage: Bacteria > Myxococcota_A > Bradymonadia > UBA7976 > UBA1532 > UBA1532. The sequence goes on along the minus strand of CALELH010000444.1, from coordinate 1,329 downwards.
TGTTCCGACAGCGAGCTAGAGGCCCAATAGAGCCAGCGAGGGTTCGAAGGAGCTGGCATAGATCCAGCTTTAGACGCCGCTGCCGATTCGCCATCGACGTCTCGAAAGCGGCGCGTTTAGCGCCTCAAAGAGCCTGGGCTCAGCCAGCCAGGGCAACAGGCGTCAAGTTAAGGCTATTGAGGCGTCCTCAACGGGCTCGGATCTAGCTAGCCTTCTGCTCAGCTGCGCCACCGAATTGCTTCTTGAGTCGGGCATATCCGCGATGAGCCCGCACCCTAGCAGCGCCTTGATTGATACCCAGCTCTTGAGCCACCTCTGCCAGCGGGCGACCTTCGAGCTTATGCATGGCGACGACGTTCCGAAGACTCTCGGGCAGCTCGGCCACGGCCTCACGTAGTACAACCAGAAGCTCCTCGACATTGTCGGTCTCATTACGAGGATCGAATGAAGGCTCCAAGACCCGGTCACCGCGCAGCAGAGTCTCTTTAGAGGCCTTGTCGCGACGACCCATATCGATACAAAGGCGGCGAGCGATGGTGAGTACCCAGGCGGCAACGGAGGCTCCTGGTCGATACTTTGCCCGGGCCCGATGCACTCGAAGAAAGGTCTCCTGCACGATGTCATCGATTCGGTTCCGGTCCTTCTGCCAGCCTCGAACACACCGGCCGACGATAGGGGCTAATTCAGAGTAGATAATGTCGAACGCTCGGGCGTCGCCGTCCGCGTACCGCCCCATAGCTAAGGCCAAGCGGTTCGCCTGCTCTTCACGTCGGGCGATCAACGAAGACCGCTCCCGAACCGGAGGCCTGACGGCCCCCCTGCGCCCTTTCAGCTTTGGGGGGGCGCCGGCGCTCTGCCTGCCGGCGTCCTGGCGGTACTTATTGGCGATAACGCCCTGCCGGACGATTGAGATTGACTCCCTCTTTCTAACTAAGCTTGAGCGATTCATTTCGAGTGTCCCCTTGAAGCAATTGTTTTTTTTACGCTCCTAGGCTTATGGCCCCCGGGTCCCAAAACAAATGAAAGGTCTTCACGGTGGTATGCATGAGGTTAATACTGCGAACCGGCGCCACACGATTGAGACCATTACCTTTTCCATATCAACCACTTACACAAACCCTGAAACAGAAAAAACCGTAAGAAAACGAGGTGTACGCGGCCAAGAAACACATCTCCCGACAGGGCCATAATTCATCAAATTCATGGAGGTCTCCTGTCCCATGAGAGAGATTCAACAGTGACAGATTGGAGGACCGCTGGAGCCAAGGCTACGGGATGGCTCAAAGCCACGAGCGAACCAGCCTAGCGGAGAGAGGGCTCATCGGTGTG
>CALELH010000443.1 GCA_937902595.1 uncultured Myxococcales bacterium | reverse complement strand
AGGAAGATAGTCTTACCCGCCTTCAAAGCTTTCTTGGCCACGGGCAGGAATGGGTACCCGCCCTTGCGGAGCGGTAAACGAATCAGGGCGATGTCATGGCCAGCGTCGATGGCGATTACCTCGACATCCTGACGGCCAAGCGTTCTAGAGCGGATCTCTAGCCGCCTCTGGCCCATAACCGTATGGGCAGCGACCAGTCCAATCCCGTCTTGGGAGACGATCGCGCCCGAACCACCGAGGTGGTTATCGATAAGTAACTCAAAGCTCGCGGCGCTTAGACTCGAATAGAGATCTGCGTGTGCCTGCGGAGCGATAAGGATCGATAATAGGAAGATTAAACGCATCGAGCGCACCCTACACCGCGATCCAGTTAAATCGAACCCTCGAATCAGCATCGCCACTTTACACTGAACAAGCTTTCAGTATAATGGTGAATATCGGCCAGATCTACAGCCGAATCAATAGAGAACAGATGACGTGCAGGATGAATCACTCCAAGAGCATTCGAAGGGCGTAGTGTGAGTAAAATAGAGCGACTATTTCATATCATTTCAATCCTCAAGAGCAGCAGAATGAGCACCGCCGAGAAGCTCGCCGCCGAGCTCAATGTCTCTCTGCGTACCATCTATCGTGACATCAAGACGCTCAACGCGAATGGGGTCTGCGTCCGAGGAGAAGCAGGGGTGGGTTATCGACTCATCGGTGGAATAGATTATCTGACCCCCTGTTTGACAAGGTCTGAGCTAAGGGCTCTTGAGTTGGGAGCCAACTTATTACGCACCTCGAAAGATCAAAGCACAGGAGATACGGCAGAGAGGGCGCTTTGCAAGTTACAGAGGCAGAGTCTGCTCCGATAAATATTCATGTCCAAATTCGCGTTTTGTACGCCTTTGTCTTACATTAGAATACATCTATAATGACCAGGGGTGAGCCCCATGAAGATGAGGGTACCGATCACCAAACCGCTGTTCGATGAAGCGGATCTCGAAAGCCTCCGTGGCCCCATTGAATCAGGCTGGGTTGTACAGGGCCCCAAAGTAAAAGAGTTCGAACAGAAGTTCTCCACATTCACGGGCGCCGCTGATGCGATCGCGTGCACGTCGTGCACCACCGGTCTTCACCTCGCTCTAGCCGCCCTAGGCGTCGGACCTGGCGACGAGGTGATCGTGCCCTCGTTTACCTGGGTCGCGAGCGCCAATGTAGCCGCGCATTGCGGGGCCACGCCCGTCCTATGCGATATCGACATGGACACTTACAACGTAGATCCTGTTGAGATCGAGCGAAGAATCACGCCGAAGACAAAGGCCATTATCCCGGTGCATCTCTTCGGGCTTGCGGCAGATATGGACGCAGTGATGGACATCGCTGAGGCCCACCAGCTCTACGTCGTCGAAGACGCCGCGTGCGGCATGGGCTCTAAGCTCAATGATGTCCATGTCGGAAATTTTGGAGACTTTGGAGCCTTCAGTTTTCATCCACGCAAGGCGGTCACGACCGGTGAGGGTGGCATGGTGCTGGCCCGGGAGCCGGATCACTACAAGCTCGTCCGTACTCTACGGGATCATGGTTCAACAAAGAGTGATCTCGCGCGCCACCACGGTAAGGCAGCCTTCTTGCTTAGCCAGTTCGATCACCTGGGATACAACTATCGGATGACCGATATACAAGGGGCTCTGGGAAGCAGCCAGATGGACAAGGCAGCCTATGTGATCGGCAGAAGACAAGCCGTCGCGAGCCGGTATGACGAGCTTCTCCCCGAGATTCCATGGCTAAAGCCACCACATGTCCCTGCAAACGCCGAGCACTCATATCAGTCCTACGTATGCCTCTTCGCCCCAGAGGAAGCCACTATGGAGAATCTTGAGCGACTCAATGGCCTACGCAACGACATCCTGATGATCGCTGAGGAGTTGGGCGTCTCGACTCGCCAGGGGACCCACGCAGTTCATGGGCTCGGTTGGTATAGAAACACCTTCGGATACCGTCCGGAGGATCTCCCTAAATCGTGGATGGCGGAGCACCTCACCATGACGCTGCCGCTCTATCCACAGATGACCGACGTCGAACAGGATTATGTCATAGAGGTCCTACAAACAGCCTACGCACGCGCCACCAAATAATGGTCGGATCCACGAGTATCCCTCAGTTTCTGGCCAAAACGGTCGATGTATTGGGTGAGCCGATCTATCTAGACCGACAGGGATGAGCCGATGTGTGGCCTAACTGGAGTAATGAACCTCGACCGCGCGCCCGTCTCGCCGCAAGACGTCTTGCGCATGGCGAGGGCGATCGCACATCGAGGCCCAGACGGCGAAGGCATCTGGACCGGTGAGGGGATCGGCTTCGGGCATCGTCGGCTCGCTATCATCGCCCCGGGACCCGAAGGCAATCAGCCCATGCTGTCCCGAGACGGCCGCTACTCTCTTGTCTACAACGGTGAGCTATACAATTTCCGCGAGCTGCGCGCTCAACTCGAGGCAAATGGACAGAGATTCCAGACTCAGACAGACACAGAGGTCGTTCTTAACGCCTTCTCCGAGTGGGGTCCCCAGTGTGTCAAACGCTTCAATGGAATGTTCGCCTTAGCCATTTGGGACACCGTAGAGCGCACCCTCTTCTTGGCGAGAGACCGGTTCGGAGTTAAGCCACTCTACTACACGCAGGTCGGCCAAACTGTGCTGTTCGGCTCCGAGGTTAAGTCTCTCCTCGCCCACCCAAGTATGGTGGTCCGGGTCTGTGCTCCAGCCCTGCAGGAGTACTTCACGTTTCAAAATGTGTTTACAGACCGCACGCTCTTCGAAGGCGTACGAAGCCTACCCGCTGGGCATACACTGCGCGTGAGTGTCGGTATGAGCGAGCTACCCAACACCTCCGAGTATTGGGATTACCACTTCGAACCAGACGACACCCTGAACGAAGAAGACTGTATCGAACAATTAAGCCACCTATTCGAACAAGCTGTCGGACGACAACTGGTCTCCGATGTGCCGGTTGGCTCATACCTAAGTGGTGGGATCGATTCGGGGTCGATTACGGGCGTGGCGTCAAGACAAATCCCAGACCTAAAGAGCTTCACCTGTGGATTTGATCTCAGCTCTGCGTCTGGCCTCGAGTTGAGTTTTGATGAGCGCCCTCAAGCTGAGTTTCTCGCCAATCTCCACAAGACTGAACACTATGAAGTCGTCCTTAAGGCTGGTGACATGGAGCGCTCAATTCGGCCGCTCATTTGGCATCTAGAGGACTTACGCGTTGGACAGTCCTACCCGAACTTCTATGCCGCCTTACTCTCCAGTCACTTCGTAAAGGTCGTGCTATCCGGAACCGGGGGCGACGAACTCTTTGCTGGATATCCGTGGCGCTATTACGCAGCGGCCAATGACAATCAGTCCCCTAATGACTACCTCGAAAAATACTATGGGTACTGGCAACGGTTAATTCCCGACGAAGTGAAACCGAGCTTCTTCAGACCGAGGCTCCACGACTCTATGACGGGCGCAAATGACACTCGAGCGATCTTCAAGTCGGTGCATAACGCTCAGCTTGAGAAAGCCCAAAGGCCCGAGGATTACGTTAATTTCTCCCTCTATTTTGAACTCAAAACATTTCTCCAAGGCCTGCTGCTTGTCGAAGACAAACTGCACATGGCTCATGGGGTTGAGTCGCGAGTCCCCTTCTTGGATAACGACCTAGTCGACTTCGCCATGAAGATCCCGGTCCACTTTAAGCTGCAGAACTACCAGGCGCCCGAGCGGCTCGACGAGAACGCCATCGGGCGAAAATCAGAGCGATATTTCTCGAGGACAAACGACGGAAAGCTCATCCTCCGAAAGGTCCTATCGAAGTATGTACCAGAGGAGTTTGCTTGGGCTCCAAAACAAGGGTTCTCTGCACCGGATGCGAGCTGGTTCAAAGGTGAGAGTGTGGAATACCTTAAGAAGATGTTCTTGGGGAGAGACGCACGCATCTTCGAATATCTTGAACGCCCGATGGTACACGCGCTGCTCAACCAGCACTTCTCAGGGGAGGCCAATAAGCGGCTGCTTATCTGGTCATTTCTCTGCTTTGAGACATGGCTGAACGTGTTTGATCCCGAGCGCTAAATAAAAGAGCCGACCCAAGGGCCGGCTCTTCTCTCTGATTCAACTCAATGTCGACTCTGCTCTCTACCAGAGCTTTGGCTTAAGCGCCTTAGGTGTCTTCGACTTGGGCTTAACCTTAGCGGCCTTCTTCTTCTTCTTGACCGGAGCGCGCTTCACAGAAGCGAGACACTTCTTTACGCATCGTTTGTCGCCTTTACACTTCCGAGCACACTCATTCATTCTGGCCTTAGCCTTCTTCTTCGCTGGCGCGGCGAGTTTGGAGCCGCCGCTCTTCTTCAACGACCCTTTGCTGCCCTTGACATGCTTAGGCGCGCTAAAACCCTTTTTCTTCTTCTTAACTGCCGGTCGGTTACTCGTCCCCTGCTTCAAGGACGCTTTGCTGCCCTTGACGCTCTTTGGAGCCTTGAAAGCCTTCTTGCCCTTTTTCATGCACTTCTTGATGCAGCTCTTCTTGTTCTTGCAAAGGGTGCGGCATTTCGCCAGACGCTGCTGCTTCTTAGAGACCTTCTTGAGCCGCGTCTTCTTACCGAAGGGGCTGACCTTCCGCTTCTTCTTACCCATCATCGGCTTCTTGCCCGGCTTCTTGCTCGGGGCCTTATTCAGCTTCGTCTTCTTACCGAAGGGGCTGACCTTCTTCTTCTTGCCCATCATCGGCTTCTTGCCGGACTTCTTGCTCGGGACCTTATTCAGCTTCGTCTTTCCACCGAAGGGGCTGACCTTCTTCTTCTTGCCCATCATCGGCTTCTTGCCGGCCTTCTTGCTCGGGACCTTATTCAGCTTCGTCTTTCCACCGAAGGGGCTGACCTTCTTCTTGCCCATCATCGGCTTCT
>CALELH010000442.1 GCA_937902595.1 uncultured Myxococcales bacterium | reverse complement strand
GCGCAATTTTACGACAGGCTGAAGAGCGGCGAGGATCGAGTCGACGCCCTCCGGCAGGTACAGATCGACATGCTAAAAGGCCGCCTGGTCGCAAAGAGCGCTCACGCTACCGACCAGCGGGGTGCCACCGTAGCCAGCTCCGGAGGTAGCGCCTCAAAACAGGCCCGAGACTGGCGCCATCCTTACTACTGGGCCAGTTTCACCCTATCGGGGGCTGACGGCGCCATCCAGCTGTCTCGGCCCTGATTCAGGTTCCCTATATGAGGGGCGCCTCGGCGCCTGTGAATTAAATCCAGCCAGCGGTAGCACCTCCCTGGGCACCGGGCTTCTCTCCGTCTCCATGACAGGCTAAGTTCAAGTATGGGACGAGCACTTCATCTAATTTGCGTCGGGTCACTTTTGGGCGTCTTTGGGCCGGTAAATGCGCGACCTACTGTGCAGACACAGTCTCAAGCGTCCGTATCTGAACAGCTTGAACTGATAAGGGGCATGAGAGAGAGCGGTCAGTTCAAGGAGGCTCTGGCGGTTGCTCAGGCTCATCTTGAGAGAACGAAAAAGTCTACGGTCCCCCACCCGACCAACATCGCCAAGCTGCTGAACGAGATGGGTCGAATCTACGAGGTCACTGGGCAGTTGGATCACTCGACGGCCCACTATCAAAAGAGTATCGATCACCTGAGAAAACATTCGTTAACAGAGAGCCCAGACCTCGCGGAGGCCCTGAACAATCTCGGATTTGTTCACAAGTTACTCGGACGTTATCCGCCGGCTAAGAACGCGTTCACCCAAGCCCTCGACATACGGACCAAAGCCTATGGTGATCGCCACCCAGAGACCGCCTCAGTCCTTAATAATCTTGGTGTGCTAGAGCAGCTACAAGGTCATCACAAGCGCAGTAGCCAGTATTTTGAGACAGCGCTCAGTATTTTTGAGGAACACCGGCTCCCTCTCAAGATAGCCGCAGTCCTCAACAACGTCGGTGGTGTTCATTTCGAAACGGGGCGGTTCGAGGAGTCGGTCAAGGCGCTCTACCGCGTCGTCGATGCGCGACAAACCCATCAAGGTCAAGGTCACCCATCGGTCGCCGCGGCGCTCAACAATATCGGCGACAGCCAGGCGCAATTGGGTCGTTTTCGGGAAGCAGGCCGAACGTACGAACGCGCCCTGTCGATTCGGCTGAAGGCGTTCGGCGAGGCACACCCGGAGGTCGCCGACACCCTGGCCAGCCAGGCTGTTCTGCTGAGTATCCAAGGCGATCACGACGCTGCGCTGAAACGCTACGAACGAGCCTCGAAGATATTCGAGAAGACCTTGGGTCCTGGCCATCCTCAGCTCGCTGTACTCCGAAACAATGTAGCTTACGTAAAGGACACGCGCGGGGACTATCAAGGCGCGCTGTCGGAGCTCACCCACGCACGAAAGGTGGCCATCTCGACATTGGGTTCCAAGCATCCGGAGGTCGCTAGAATAGAGAGCAATATTGGCGGACTCTTTGCAAAGGTGGGTGATCACGACCGCTCACTGGCCTTCATTCAAAGCAGCCTCAACAAACGACGGAGTTCCTTGCAGACGTCTCATCCAGACGTCGCAGCTTCGATCACACAGTTGGCGTCCTGGAAGCAAGGTCGTGGTGAAGTGCCTGAAGCCGAGAGGCTCTACATCGAAGCACTTGAGCTACTGAACAAGAGCCTGGGCCCGAACCACCCTGACGTCGCGCAAGTCCAGCTCGCGCTCGGCCAGCTCGCGCTAAATGGCGGCCGAGTGGCGGACGCCGATTCGTATTTTCGCGTGGCTATAGGCTTGTTTGAGGCTGCCCACGGACCAAAGCACTACAGCTTGACTGGCCCCCTCTTGGGACGTGGGGAGACGGCCCTCAAAATGGCTCATCCTGCAGCAGCCGAGGCGGCTTTTATCAGACTGCAAGAGATCGACATGGCACACCTGAATCGAAACCTTTGGCACGGTTCTCTCCGCGAGCGGCGCCTTTTTGTTCGAAGCTTTCGTTCCGTGACGGACAAGCTATTGTCCTTCTGGACATCCCAACCGAATTCAAAGAACCAGTTAAATGCAGTGAGCAACGTCGTTTTGGCGCGCAAGGGCGTCGCCCAGCTCGCCCATCGACTGGCTTTCCAAAATATAAGGAGTCAGCTAACCACGAAGGGTCAGGCGCTTTTTGACCAGCTTGAGACCACCCGTGGACTATTCGCGCGCCTCGAATCTCACCCTCCAAGAAAGCTCACGCCATCCGCCGTTCGCGCAGCCCGCAGAGACCTGGCGTTGAAGATCGACAAACTGGAGGGTGAGCTCGCAAACGAGAGCGACCATTTTCGACGACTCGACGCTGACCTCACGGTGTCATCGGTGGTTTCCGGGCTGCCTGACGACGGTGTATTGGTTGAGTACGTCGTTTACTGCCCATCGATTCAGACCTGTCAGCAGACCGATGAACGATATCTCGCGCTGGTCATCGACGAGTCCGGCACCAGGACGTGGAAGGACGTCGGCGCTAGGAAGGAGATCGACGTCCTGATCGAGCGCTTTCGTCAGCAATTAGCCGAACCAACTGGCCAGATAGACCAAACGGCGATGACGCTGTTCAAACTGCTCGTCGAACCTCTGGGCATTAACCTGGGCGCTTACGAACACTTGCTCGTCGCACCGGACGGCCACCTGAATCTAATTCCTTTCGCCGCGCTAAAGAGCGCGGATGGCCGATGGCTCACTGAACACATACAGATTCGTTACCTGACGAGTGGAAGGGAGCTTATACCCAGACGAATCACCGGCCCAAAGACCCGACCGGTTATCGTGGCAGCCCCTCGCTTCGATCTACGCTTCGACAAAAAGATCGCCCCTGCTGAAACGACAGGCGTTGGAGCACATTCCCTAAAGGCGCTCCCGGGTACGGCTAGAGAAGCCCACCGAATCGCCCAACTTCTGCGGCTCACGCCAGAGGATGTTCTTACCGGGCCGAAAGCTACCGAAGAGGCACTCAAAAAACTGGCTTCGCCGCGCTTGCTGCATATCGCCTCGCATGGCGTGTTCTCTGAAGTAGAAAGCTCGCGGCCCCACCCCGACGAAGCGATGCTCCGCTCCGGTATCGCGCTGAGTGGTTATAACCATCGGGCCCAGGGGTCAGCGAACGATGACGGGTTCTTGACCGCCTTCGAAGCGGCGGGCCTGAACTTGTCTGGAACCGAACTCATCGTTCTCTCCGCGTGTGAAACCGGCGTCGGCGACACCCGAACTGGAGAAGGTGTCTACGGCCTGAAGCGCGCCATGCTCATCGCCGGGGCGAGGACGAGCCTGTTGAGCCTCTGGAAGGTAGATGACTCAGCTACCGCAGCCCTGATGGCCGCCTATTACACCCGGCTAAAGAACGGCGAGGATCGAGTCGACGCCCTTCGGCAGGTACAGATCGAAATGCTAAAAGGTCGCCTGATCGCAAAGAGCGCTCACGCCACCGACCAGCGGGGTGCCACCGTAGCCAGCTCCGGCGGCAGCGCGTCAGACCCGGGCCGAGACTGGCGCCATCCTTACTACTGGGCCAGTTTCGCCCTATCGGGGGCTGACGGATCCATCGATCTATCTGCACAACCCTAAGTTGTCGCTTCACTAGCGATGGACCTCATCGTACATTCTCCCTATGGGAGGGATACGCACACTCATATGTCTCTTGGCTGTATTCACCTGCTTCGACGCGTGGGCTGATGACGCTCCGCCGGCAGATATACAGGCGGAACGGTTACTCGATGAGGCCGAGTCGTTGATGAAGACTGACGACAAGCGCGCCCTGTCTTACGAGAAGGCCAAGGCAGCGATCGCGCTGATCGACCGCACCGACCGAAAACCTGATGCCTTGCTCGGCAAAGCACTCCACATCGCTGGACGAGCGGGGATCTACAGCGGCGATAAAGCGACCGTAGAGGCGCTCTTTAAACGAGCTGCGCAGGTCCGGGAAGACGCCTTGGGGCCTCGTCACTTCCACGTGGCAGACTCCATTAACAATCTGGCCTTTATGTACAAAGGCCGGGGCGCTCTCGACGAAGCCCGAGAGCTCTTCCAGAGAGCCTATGAGATTTACCGCGAGTCACTCGGCGAAGCGCATCAGAAGACAGCGCTGGCCATAAATAATCTGGGGAGCATCCACGAAGACAAGGGCGAGTACGAACAGGCGCTGCCGCTCTATGAACGGGCCCTAAAGATATTTGAATCAAGCTCGGCTACAGAGAGCGTTCGCGTTTCGGCGTCATTACGAAACGTCGCCAACGCGCATCTCGGGATGGGCTCTCTTGATCAAGCCCTGGCCCTACTGGAGCGCAAGCTCGCCATCGACGAGCGCTTACATGGCGAAGCACACGAAGAGGTTGCCTCGACCCTCGCTAGTATCGCCAGGCTTCATGAGGCTGCAGAGCGAGACACTCAGGCCATCGCCGCGCTCCGTCGCCTCCTAAGTATTCAAGAGCGGTCCGCCGGAGAAGAGAGCCCAGGGGTGGCTTCGACCCTCAATGACCTCGTAAACATCTACACCAGAAGAGGAGAGTACGACCGCGCCTTGAAGCTCGGAGTCAAGAGCCTCGCCATCTTCGAAAAAAGCTTTGGCAGAGAGCACCCGGCCGTAGCGGTCGCCCTCAATGACCTTGGGGTGATTTACCATCACCAGGGCAAATACGCCCTTGCGCTGCCGAAGTACGAAGAGAGCCTGGCGATCCGTAAAGCCACCCTTGGTCCGTCCCATCTCAAAGTCGCGGGCTCTTTAATGAACCTCGCTGTCATACATAGCGAGATGACTCACTACCCGCGGGCGCTGGCCCTATTTGAAGAGAGTCGTAGCATCTACGAGGCCGGGCTCGGCGACCAGCACCCTCAGATCGGCAAGCTATCCAGTAATCTTGCTCGCCTATATATCAAGACATCCAGCCTCAAGAAGGCTCAGGCCGCGCTCGAACGGGCGCTAGCTATATTCGAGTCGTCTCTCGGAGACTCACATCCACAGGTGGCGACCACCCTCTCGGGACTGGCGGAGGTCCACGAACTCAAAGGAGAGTACGAGAGCGCTCTCTCCTTGCAGACACGAAGCCTATCCATCGTCGAGCAAGCCTTAGGACCGCATCATCTGGAAACGGCAAACATCCTGAACAGCTTGGCGACTCTACACATCACCCTGGGCCAACTAGATCCGGCGCTACCATTGCTAAAACGGAGCTTAAAAATACGCGAGGTCACTCTGGGTTCGGACCACATCCGCGTTGCGCAGGTACTGAGTAACCTGGCCGTTCTCTACAGTGAACAAGGCGACTTGGTGCGCTCACAGGCGCTGCATGAGCGAGCGCTCAAGATCTACGAGTCAGCCCTAGGCAGCAAACATCCTGAGGTTGCCAGTAGCTTAGAAAATCTAGCGACCATCTTGGTCGAAAAAGAAGATCATGAGGCCGCTCTCAAGTTGTTGCAGCGTAGCGCAGACATATTTCTAGATGCGCTCGGTCCGGCTCATCCAGAGGTGGCTACTTCCTATGGAAATCAAGCAGTAGTCCTCGACCGTCTGGGTCGTTCAAAGGAGGCGCTTGCTCTCTACGAGAAGAGTCTCTCGACCTACGAAAAGGCATATGGACCAAAACACCTAGAGGTCGCTCGAACGCTGATGAATATCGCGACCATCTACGGAATCGAGAACGAGCATGACCAGGCCTTGCGCCGCTTGAACCGGGCCCTGAATATCCAAGAGAAGATCCTTGGCAAGCAGCACCCTGATGTCGCCACGACCCTCCAAAACATTGCGACTGTGCATAAGCGTAGCGGGCGCCTCAATGACGCACAGTCGTCATACGAAGAGGTCCTCTCTATTCGTAAGAATTCCCTACCACCAACTCATCCGGACATTGCCTTCACCCACGGTAGTTTGGCGGTCATCCATTGGCTGAAGGGGGCAATCGGCCGAGCCAACAGCGCCTTTGCCGCCGCGTTTGACATTGAAGATCGCTTCCTAAGAAGGAACCTAAACAGCGGAACCCCGGAGAGCAGGCGGCGCTTCGCCAGACGCTTCGACCCGACCCGGAGCGAGTTTCTATCCTTCGCGCTGGCAACCCGGGACGCCGATATCGCCGAGAAAGTCACGACACAGCTGGCCCGAGTTTTGGTTCGTGGAAAGGCGCGAGCGAGCGAGGCCACGCACAGTCTCGCCCAAGACACCCGAAGACAGATGACCTATTTCGCGGAGATCCGCGATCTCCAGTCCCAGATCTCGGCGCTGGCATACGCGACTCATAATCCAAGGATGGCAGCGCGCCTAAAGGCTAGACTCGAGACACTAAAACGGCAGCAAGCAGCCATCGGAAAAAAGAGTGAGGCGACTCCAGCTTCCGGCCTCGCTACCATCGTGCGCCACCTGGACAACTCGGCGGGCTTCATAGAGTGGTTCGCCTACGATCCTTATGACCCGAAGAACGCTGAACTGCCTGGTCACCAAGCACCACCACCCTCACTCGCGGCCCTCGTGCTTCGACGTGGTGAGCCCCCTCGCCTCTTTGGGTTGGGCCCTCTCGCGGCAATCGCCAAGGACGTGGCCGCGGCGCGTGATTACCTGAGCAGCCCCAAGGCCGGCTTGGAGCCCCACGCCAAGGCGCTGTATCAACGCCTCATCAAGCCCCTTGAGGGCGCCATCGACGACGCCACTCAGCTCATTATCGCGCCCGACGGGCCCCTGCATCAGGTAGCGTTCGCCGCGCTGATGGACAGCGAGGGCAAGTGGCTGGCCGAGAAGTTCACCGTGCGCCAAGTCACCACCGCCCGCGACCTGGTGCACCTGGCCGAAGAGCCCTTCCCTGCCCGTCAGCCGGCCTTGCTGCTCGCCGACGCGCGCTTCGACCGCGCCCCATCCAGGACCGTCCAGGTGGCCGCGACGAGGGGGTCTCGCGCCGCTCAGGACCTCGCCAAGCTGTCCATGGCCCCCCTGCCCGGCACCCGCGCCGAGGCCGAGGGGCTCGCCAAGTTGCTCGACCTAAAGGGTGAGCGCGTCGGCCTCGGCGCCCAGGCCTCAGAGACCCGACTCAAGGCGGTTAAGGGCCCCCAAATTCTCCACATCGCTACCCACGGTTTCTTCCTACCCGACGTGACAGATGAACAGGTCCGCGACGAGCCCATGCTCCGCTCGGGCATCGCCTTGGCCGGCTTTAATGAGCGCAGCGGCGCACACCACGAAGATGACGGCGTGCTGACCGCCCTCGACGTCTCGGGGCTCGACCTGTACGGCACCGAGCTCGTCGTGCTCTCGGCCTGTGAGACAGGCCTCGGAGAGGTCGAGAACGGCGAGGGCCTCTTCGGCTTGAAGCGCGCCCTGCTCCTCGCGGGCTCACGCAGCCAGATTCTTAGCCTGTGGAAGGTCGACGACCACGCGACCCAGGCGCTGATGACGGCCTATTACACCCGGCTGAAGAGCGGCGACGACCGCCTCGACGCGTTGCGCCAGGTACAGCTCGACATGCTCAGCGGTCGCCTGACCGCAGAGGGCGTCACCGCCACCGACCAGCGCGGCGCCACCGTCGCCGGTTCCAGCGCCGCCACCCCATCGCGAACCAAAGGCTGGCGCCACCCCTACTACTGGGCCAGCTTCACCCTCTCGGGGGCTGACGGGCCTATCGAGTTGTCGAACTCGAGGTAAGCGCCGCGCTTCACACCATGGCGGGGGCGATCTAGACTGTCGGTATGGGACGGCGATTGTTCATTGTTGTGGTGCTGCTGCTTGGTTTACCCGCGGTCGTGTGCGCGCAGCCTGAGGAGTCCGCAGAGGCCGAGCTGGCAGCGCCCGCGACAGAACAACAGCGCATAATCTCTCTCGTTGCGCGGCTCAAGAAGCTCATCGAGCAGGGTAAGCACCCGACCAAAGCTCTGGGGCTCGCCAAGGAGCTCGCGCCACTTCTAGACGGGCCGATGCGTCCCGGCGAAACACAGCTCCTCCAAGCCTATGAACTCACGGTGACGGCTGCATATAACCTGAGGAAGTTCGCGGTCGCCATCCCCTGGGCCATCCGCGCATTAGCCGTCGGAGAGTCCATCTATGGACCAGACCATGAGGCGCTCGCTGACCCTCTATTTAACTTGGCAACTCTTTATCGTCTCCAACGAAAGCATGATCTCGCGGGACCGTTATTCGAGCGATGCATCAAGATTCAAGAAGACAGACACGGCAACGGGCACCCTGACCTAGCAAACTCACTGATGAGCTTAGCCCAAGTGAGAGAATCTCAGAGACAACGTGACGCGGCCATCGACTTATACCGTCGCAGTATTGAGACATTGGAGCGCGCTTTTGGCCGCGAGACGCCCAAATTGGGGACGCCCCTCAACAATTTGGCGGCGCTATACGAAGGACAAGGCGCGCTGGCTCGCGCCAAGGCGCTCTACCTACGCAGCTTAGCCATTTATGAGAAGAGTCTAGGCAAAGACCATCCGCACGTCGCCGCGTCACTCGGCAACCTTGCCGAAGTGTACAAAGCGAACGGTCAGTACGATAAGGCCCAACCACTCTATGAGCGGAGTCTCGCGATTCTAGAGAAGACGACGGGAGGGGATCATCCAGACGTAGCTCTCACACTCAACAACCTGGGTGAGCTGCACCAGTATCGAGGCGAATATGACCTCGCCTTACCCCTCTTTGAGCGAAGCCTAGCCATTGTAGAACGCGCCCTTGGGGCGCACCATCCATACGTCGCGACGGCATTGAGTGTCCTGGCCAAACTTCACCGTGACCGAGGAGAATATGAGAGAGCCCTGCCCCTCTTCCGACGCAGCTTAGCAATCAATAAGAAGGCGTTCGGCGCGAAACACCAAGAAGTTGCGACATCACTCGCAGGTCTCGCGACCTTGTACGATGCTCAGGGCGCGTACGAGGAAGCGCTCTCTTTGAGTAAACAGAGCTTAGCCATCTATGAGGGGGTCTTGGGCGACAAGCACCCTCACGTCGCCGCAATGCTCAATAACGTGGGCAGACTCTATGGTAAGGCGGCCAAGTACGACCAGGCCATTAGATTCCATAAGAGAGGCCTGAAGGTGTTTGAGCGGCTGTTTGGCCGGAGCCACCCAAGGCTCTCCGTATCCCTGAATAATCTGGCCACTGTCTATCACGCGAAGGGAGACCACCTCAGAGCAACACGCTTGCTAGAGCGGAGCTTAGAGATTCAAGAGAAAGCTCTTGGTCCCGATCACCCCAATGTCGCGACGACACTCAGTAACCTGGCTCGAGCTTTTTCGACGCAGAAGGACTTCTCCAAGGCCCTCCCGCTGTACAAACGTAGCCTCAAGATCCGAAGAGACCGCCTCGGTAAGGATCACCCGAAGGTCTCAAAAACCCTGAACAACCTTGGGAGCCTCTACAAAGACAAAGGCGAGTTTGAGCGGGCCATGGAGTTCTATCAACAGAGCCTGGCGATCAAGGAGAAGACCCTGGGATCAGAACATCCGAGCGTCGGCACTGTGCTCAACAACATGGCGTTCATCTACGGGAAGCAGGAAGACTACGAACGCGCCACAGCGCTGCTGTCCAGAAGCCTAAAGATTAAGGAAGCCTCTTTCGGTAAAGAACACCCTGACATCGCCACCATACTCAACAATATGGCTTTCTTCGCGCGAGCCAGAGGTAAACTTCGCGAGTCGCTGACCTTCTATAAGCGGAGCCTCGCCATACGAGAGCGAGCTATTGGGGAGGAGCACCACCTCACCGCTGCGGTCATTACCAACCTCGCCGTCCTCCACGCACAGGAAGGTCGACAGATGGAGAGTAGGCAGGCCATCGACCGAGCGTTCTCCATCGAGCAGAAGCACGTCTCCCATAATCTGAGACGTGGAACCGCCGCAGAGCAAAAGCGGATCGCAAAACAGTTCGGTTTTACTCGGCGTCTTGCCCTCTCACTCGCGCTCTCCCCTCAGTCGAAGAAGGTGCCAGAATCAATCCATGAACTGGCGGCTCGAACGGTGATCGAGGGCAAAGGGCTAGCGGGAGAGGCCGCCCGATCTAGTAGCGCTCAGGTACGTCGGCAAATGGCCCTCTTCGAAGCGATTCGATCGACCCAATCTCAGCTCTCAGCGCTGGCATACAAGGCAGACACGCCTGCTGCGAAGAGCCAAAGGCTCCAGGAACGGCTGGACGCTCTTCAGACGGAGCAGGCGCGACTTGGACAGAGGACGGAGGCTGACACCCAGGCCACCGTCAGCGCGGTGCGTCGGGCACTCACAGTACCGACAGCGCTCATCGACTGGATCGTCTATCGCCCCTATGACGCAGCGCGCCCCCGCGTAAAGCAAGCCAAGGTGGAGCAACATCTCGCCGCCGTGGTCGTCCGTCATCACGAGCCCCCGCGCGTCTTTGGCCTCGGACCACTCTCGCCTGTCCGCGAGGCCGTCCAGTCATTCAGAGAGCACATCACCCAGCGTCATCCCAAGGTTGATGAGATCGGACGTGAGCTGTACCAGAAGCTCTTGAAGCCGCTGACACCCTCACTCCAGGAAACGGAGACACTGATCATTTCCCCGGATGGGCCCTTACACTCGCTGCCTTTCGCTGCCCTGGTCAACACCGCGGGGGAGTATCTCGCGGAGAGCTATGCTCTGCGCTATCTGACCACCTCTCGAGACCTTGTCCACCTGTCCGAGCCTGCCTTTCCCGCTCGAGGGCCTCCCGTCGTACTCGCAGACGCTCAATTCGACTCCAAGCCCGCACGATCACAAGTGGCTCAAGTCGACACGCGTGGCAGCTGGTCCAAGGACCTCGCGCGACGCATGGCTCCCCTCCCCGGAACACGGGCCGAGGCTCAGCTCGTGTCAAAACTGCTCGAGGCACAA
The DNA here is from genome assembly GCA_937902595.1 of uncultured Myxococcales bacterium. Classification (GTDB taxonomy): domain Bacteria; phylum Myxococcota_A; class Bradymonadia; order UBA7976; family UBA1532; genus UBA1532. Next base: position 689 of record CALELH010000442.1, on the reverse strand, counting down.
GGGAGCGTCCTTCACATGGGGCCCAACGCCACCGAGAGTACGCTCCGTTCGGTCAAAGGACCACGCATCCTCCACGTCGCGACCCACGGTTTCTTTCTCCCTGACAGCGAAGGCCAGGCCCCTATGCTCAGGGCGGGCTTAGCTCTCGCGGGCTATAACCACCGCGACCAAGCCCCTCACGACAGCGATGGCCTACTCACGGCCCTTGATCTCTCGGGTCTCGACCTCTATGGGACGGAGCTCGTCGTCCTCTCCGCCTGCGAGACCGGTCTGGGCCAGGTCGCCGTCGGAGACGGCCTCTACGGGCTCAAGCGTGCTCTATTTCTGGCCGGCTCACGGAGTCAGGTGCTCAGTTTGTGGAAGGTCGACGACACCGCCACTCAAGCCCTCATGGGCGCATTCTATGATCGACTAATCCAGGGCGATGCCCGCGCGGCCGCCCTCCGAAACGTACAGCGCCTAATGCTCCGCGGGCGGCTAGATGTAAACAGCGAAGACAGGACAGAGTCCCGGGGCGCTACCGTCGCTGGGTCCGCCGAGGCTAGCCCGTCCACAACCAAAGGCTGGCGCCACCCATACTACTGGGCCAGCTTCACCCTGTCCGGCGCCGATGGCCCATTTGAATGGGTAGGCCAGTGACTTCTAGTTCGTTTGGCAGGATCGTCACGCTGAGTATCGTGGTGCTGGCG
>CALELH010000441.1 GCA_937902595.1 uncultured Myxococcales bacterium | reverse complement strand
TGAAGAAGACGCGGACCACGTGACCAAAGATGATTGGGTCTGAGACCTTCATCATCGTCGCCTTCATATGCAGCGAGAACAGGATGCCACTAGCGCGAGCCTCATCGATTTGTGCTTCGATGAACTCGAGGAGCGCGGCCTTGTTCATGACTGTCGCGTCAATGATCTCGCCAGCCAGGAGCGGCAAGTCACTCTTGAGCGCGGTGACGCTTCCGTCTGCTGCGACGTGCTCGATGCGCACGGTCGTCGCGTCTGGAACCGTCACGGATTGCTCATTGGAGCGGAAATCTCCCGCGCCCATGGTCGCAACGTGCGAACGCGATGTGTTTGACCAGGCGCCCATGGAGTGTGGATTGCTCCGAGCATACTCCTTAACTGCGCGTGGTGCGCGTCGATCTGAGTTACCTTCCCGCAACACCGGGTTCACTGCGCTGCCCTTGACCTTGTCGTAGCGCCCTTTGATCGAAGCCTCTTCATCGTTGGCAGGCTCCTCCGGGTAATCGGGGACATCGTAGCCGCTCGCTTGAAGCTCCCCAATCGCAGCTTTGAGCTGGGGGACGGATGCGCTGATGTTCGGGAGCTTAATGATGTTCGCCTCGGGGGTCTTGGCCAGGCGACCAAGCTCCGCGAGCGCGTCAGGTACCCTCTGATTCTCCGTCAATCGCTCTGGAAACACCGCCAGGATGCGTCCGGCGAGAGAGATGTCTCGAGTGTCGACTTCAACCTCGGCCGCGCCAGCGAAGGCACGGATGATGGGGAGGAGAGAGTGCGTCGCGAGCGCGGGGGCTTCGTCAGTCCAAGTGTAAATGATCGTCGGCTTCGTGTTCATCGTCCGTCTTTTCCAGTTATTCCGTACCGCGCTCGGCGAGCGCTCGGCCCAGGATGAGTGGGGGAGTGCGTGCTGACACGTCGCTTAGTACGGAGGGTGTAAGCTGTGTTTAGCTGTTCCTTGGTTAATCTTGGCCCGGACATATAACGATTTGTTGTGTTCTGGGACAAGGGCCTCGAGAGGATTCCTCACCGCTTTAAGCTGATTAGTTGCTCAGCAGATAGGTTCGCATCTCTCCCTTACCTTTGATCGGGATGATCCCGCGCTCTTCGAAACTAAAGCTCTTTTTGGTGATGTTCACCACGGCTTCACTCACTTGGATACGGCCGGGCAACCCAGTTGACGGGCTCACTCTCTGTCCAGCTCGATACCTGACTGACAGACAACGCCCGTGCCGCCCAATCCACAGTAGCCGTTCGGGTTCTTGGCTAAGTACTGCTGGTGGTAATCTTCTGCGTAGTAATACGCGGTCGCTGGACAGATCTCGGTTGTAATCGCGCTATATCCGGCCGCTGACAACCCTGATTGAAAGCTGTCTCGGCTCGCTTCGGCGCGCGCACGCTGCTCGTCTGAGTAGGTGTAAATACCCGACCGGTATTGGGTGCCCACATCATTGCCTTGTCGCATGCCTTGAGTCGGGTCGTGACTCTCCCAGAACACCTTGAGCAGCGCATCGAGGGTAGTCAGTTCAGGGCTGTAGACGACGAGCACCACCTCGTTATGGGCTGTTCGTCCTGAACAGACCTCTTGGTAAGTTGGGTTCTTCGTAAAGCCTGCAGAATAACCAACCGAGGTCGAATAGACGCCATCGAGCTGCCAGAACTTGCGTTCGGCCCCCCAAAAGCAGCCCATCCCGAACATGATGACTTCATGTCCCTCCGGCCAGGGGCCACGCATCGCGTTGCCTGTGACGGTATGTCGGTTCGCGACGGGCATCTCCTCGATTCGACCGGGCAGGGCCTCTTCGGCGGTTACCAGGGTAGTCTTCTTAAAAAGTCCGAACATAAGCATGGCTCCTATTCTAGGTTTCATCCGTACCCCAAGTTTCATCGCGAATAAAGGCGCGCACGGATTGCTTAGCTCCTTACTGGCCCCACCCAGACTTCTTGCGTCGTGCGTCACGGTGATTATCCTCTCCTATGTCAGAGGAAAGCCTCGCTTGAATTGGAGCGCACCAGATGAAGATTGAACGATTAACCAATCGGGCTCGAGAGGCGATCAGTGATGCGCATCAATCTGCGCTTCAGATCGGATCTCCCGAGATCTACCCAGAGCATCTCCTGGCTTCATTGGTCGCACAGAAGGGGGGCGTCGTGTCCTCCATTTTGAGGAAGACCGGGCGTACTCCAGAGGTCATTCTTCAGGGCGTGAAGGCCGTTTTAGAGGCGAAGCCACGGGTCAGCGGTCAGTCCCAGATTCACGAGAGCAAAGAGCTCTCCCGAGTTCTGATCCGCGCCGACGATGAGGCGCGTCGCATGAACGATGATTATGTCTCGTGCGAACATCTCTTTGTCGGCCTACTCATCGCGGAGGGGACGAACCAAATTCTCCTGAACGAGGGGTTGGACGAGAAGCGCATTATGTCTGCGCTCCAAGAAGTGCGGGGCAACGAGAGGGTGACGGACAAGGATCCAGAGGGCTCCTACGATGCCCTGGATAAGTATACGCGAGACCTGACCGCAATGGCTGAGGACGGGAAGCTTGATCCTGTCATCGGTCGCGACGAGGAGGTACGACGGGTGATGCAGGTGCTTCAAAGGCGCACCAAGAACAACCCAGTGCTCATCGGAGAGCCAGGAGTCGGGAAAACGGCCATCGTCGAAGGCATCGCCCAACGTATCGCGACGGGTGACATCCCTGAAGGGTTGAGAGGTCGACGTTTGCTCAGTCTTGATCTGGGAGCGCTCATCGCGGGGGCGAAGTACCGTGGTGAGTTTGAAGAGCGGCTCAAGGCGGTGCTTAAGGAAGTCAGCACATCCGGAGGCAACGTAATCCTCTTTATTGATGAGCTGCACACGCTCGTCGGCGCGGGCGCCGCGGCCGGCGCACTCGACGCGTCG
>CALELH010000440.1 GCA_937902595.1 uncultured Myxococcales bacterium | reverse complement strand
GGATGCGATCAGCATGCGCTGAATCGTTGGTCGGACCCCTGTAACGGGGGTCCGACTTACTTTTCTTGGTACCTCTCCTTAATATTTTCTCAAGGGCCATTAGCTCAATTGGCAGAGCAACGGACTCTTAATCCGCAGGTTGAAGGTTCGATTCCTTCATGGCCCACTGCCAGCGCCACATTTGGTTAGAAGCACAGAATCTGGGGGCTTTAACGAGCCCCCAGATTCATACTCACTCCACGATCAGACTCGGGCCTTAGGTTTACTGAGCAGAGCAACGGACTCTTTATCCGCAGGTTGAAGGTTCGATTACTTCATGGCCCATATCGGATGGTTTGAGAAAAGGAAGTCATACTGAGCGAGGATGGCGGAATTGGCAGACGCACTGGATTTAGGTTCCAGCGGGGTGACCCGTGGGGGTTCGACTCCCCCTCCTCGCACCATTTTTTGTATTATTTGAGTCGCATGTCGGACTCTGTGAGAGCAGTGAAGTTCCGATATGCGGCTGAGTTTATGGTCTGAACTCGTCTCCCCCTGTGGGGTAGGCCGAGGAGACCGTCCTACCGGATTGGCGTCTCTGAACGCCCATAGGTTCATCATGCAGTTCGAAATTGAAGATCTTGGCGCTGTCCGAAAGAGGGTCCAATTTGAGATCCCCGCGCGGAACGTCGATTCGACTTACGCTGTTGTCTACAACCAGATCGCTCAGAAAGCATCCCTCCCCGGTTTTCGTAAGGGGAAGGTGCCAGTCAGTCACATTAGAAAGCTCTATGCAGACCAGGCGCAATTTGACGTTACTCAACGTTTGATCGAGTCCGGTTGGAAGCACTTGCTCGATGAAAACGAGGAAGTAGTGCCTCTCAGTGAGCCAGAATTGGACGCTGACGCCGTTGTAGCGGGTCAGGCCTTCAAGTTCACGATGACCTTCGATGTTGCCCCTACGTTTGAACTCAGCCCAGTCGACGGTCTCTCTCTTGAGAAGGAGGCCTGGGTTGCGTCTGAGGCGGTTGTTGATAAAGAGTTGGAGCATCTTGCAGGGCAGTTCCCGACCTTTAGCGATGTTGAAGGCCGCGATGAAGCACAGCTCGGCGATAAGGTGATTCTCGATTATGCCGGTTCTATCGAGGGTGAAGCATTCCAAGGCGGTACGGCTGACGATGCGGAGCTTGAGCTCGGCAGTGGTCGATTCATCCCAGGATTCGAAGAGAAGCTTGTCGGCTGCAAGGTCGGCGCGTCCCTAGAGGTCGAGGTTCCTTTCCCGGAGGATTATCCCGCCGAGCACCTTGCGGGTAAGCCCGCTGTCTTCGCGTGCACGATCAAGTCTATTCAGGAAAAGAAGATTCCATCCGTTGGGCCTGAGCTCGCTGAGGCCGTTGGTGAAGAAAACCTCGACAGCCTCAAAGCGAAGATGAAGGAAGAGATCGAGGGCCGATTTAATCGCCGGGCTGAAGGTGAAGCCCGTGAATCTCTCAGAAAGTTGGTCGGCGATCAGTACGATTTTGAGGTACCTGCGTCACTTTTGACAGCGAGTATGGATGATCGGCGAAACCAATTGCGCGCTGATGCCATCCAATCGGGCAAGGAGGAAGCTGAGGCGGATGCCGAAGCAGGAGAGAAGATCGAAGAAGAGCGGGAAAATGTGACCCGAGACATCAGAGCGCACTTAGTGCTCGATAGTTTTTCGACTCAAGAAAAAGTCGAAGTTTCGGACCAGGATGTCTTCGCTGAGATCCAGGATATTGCGCGTACTACGGGGCCATACGGGATGCAGATCATGCAGATGTACCAGGACCCGAACCGTCGCGCGGCGCTCGCGCGAAGGATGCGGCATGATAAGGTCCTTGATTTTCTCCTGACCCAAGCTAACGTGACCACGGTGGACCGAGATGTCCCCGCCAACGATGCCGAGCATGACGAGCATGCTCATAGTGACGACGAATAAGCGAAAAGGTGCCGAACGAATGAGTTATCCGGATTGGTTGGATTTTGGTCCCAGCAACATATTGGTGTACGAGCAGACTCACCGAGGCGAGCGCCAGTGGGACCTGATGAGTCGATTGCTCAAGGACAGAATTGTCTTCCTTGGCACCCCGATTGATGATGCTGTGTCCAACTACATTATCGCGCAACTCCTCTTTCTGGAGAGCGAAGATCCTGACAAAGAGATCTCACTCTACATCAACTCTCCTGGTGGTATCATCACCAGTGGCATGGCCATTTACGACACGATGAACCATGTGAAGGCACCCATCAGCACGATCTGCATGGGTCAGGCGTGCAGCATGGGAGCGTTCTTGCTGTCGAGTGGTGAGAAGGGACGGCGATTCGCTCTCCCTCATGCACGAATTATGATTCATCAGCCTCTCGGTGGTGCCCAGGGGCAGGCGAGCGATATTGAGATTCAAGCTAAAGAAATCCTCAGATTGCGCGATTCATTGAACAAGATCTTGGCTCACAATACAGGTCAGCCTTTGGAGCAGATCGCCGTCGATACAGACCGCGACCGTTTCATGACCGCGATTGAAGCTAAGGAGTACGGTTTGGTCGATACCGTAATGTCTCGAGTCGACGAGCTCTAGAGACAGTTGGTTCGTCCTGAGGAGATGGCGTGAGCCAGAACCAAAACGAGGGAAAAGGGAATCTGAGCTGCTCGTTCTGTGGCAAGTCTCAGAAAGAGGTCAAGAAGCTCATCGCAGGGCCGAGTGTGTATATCTGCGACGAGTGCATCGGTCTCTGCAACGACATCATCGCGGACGAACTCGACAAGAGCGAGGGCGGCGCCGCCGATATGAAGGTGCCCAAGCCGAGCGAAATTAAGCGTGTTCTAGACGAATACGTGATCGGCCAGGATAAGGCTAAGAAGGTCCTCGCTGTCGCAGTGCACAACCACTACAAGCGCGTCGACACACGTCTTGGCCGTGAAGAAGTGGATCTGCAAAAGAGCAACATCCTACTCATTGGGCCGACTGGGAGCGGGAAGACCCTCCTGGCACAGACCTTGGCTCGAATCCTCGATGTTCCTTTTTGTATCGCTGATGCAACGAACCTCACGGAAGCTGGCTATGTAGGGGAGGATGTTGAGAACATCATCGTCAACCTGCTTCAGGCTTCTGATCATGATGTAGAGAGGGCTCAGCGCGGAATCATTTATATCGACGAGATCGATAAGATTAGCCGTAAGAGCGATAACGCTTCGATTACTCGAGATGTCAGCGGTGAAGGCGTACAGCAGGCGCTGTTGAAGATCGTTGAGGGTACGACGGCCAGTGTGCCCCCCAAGGGCGGGAGAAAGCACCCTCAGCAAGAGTTCTTGCAGGTGGACACGACCAATATCCTCTTTATCTGTGGTGGCGCCTTCTCCGGCCTGGATGAGGTCGTTCAGAAGCGCCATGGCAAGTCGAGTATGGGTTTCGGGGCAGAGATTCAGAGCAAAGAGCAACGCAATGTTGGTGAGCTGCTAGCGATGGTGCAGCCTGAGGATCTGATCAAGTATGGTCTGATACCTGAGTTCATCGGTCGTCTACCGGTTACAGCCACCTTGAATGAACTCACAGAGTCGGCGCTGGTCCGTATTCTTACTGAGCCTAAGAATGCGCTTATCAAACAGTACAAGAAGCTTTTTGGTATGGATGACGTCGCACTAAAGTTTACTCCAGAAGCGTTGAGCGCCATAGCGAGACAAGCTCTGCAGCACAAGGCCGGTGCCCGTGGATTACGGTCCATACTCGAGAACGCGATGTTGGATATCATGTATGAGATTCCAAGCGAGGAGAGCGTCAAAGAGGTCATCGTGAACGAAGAGGTTATTTTGCGGCGAGAAAAGCCGCTCGTCCTTTACGAAGAGGACGCAAAGATGGCCTAATGGTCTTCGGCGGGTGACCGCCGATAGACGTTGGTGAATGACATGTCCTCTAGGCTGGTTATTCTGCTGCTTTGAATTGCTCATCTCCATCGACTATTCGATTGTAATCGGCCATCGGTTTGGACGGCCGCACAGCGCCTATTTTGGGCGAAGGATGACGACTAGGTCATGACAAGCAAAACCCGCACACTTCCTTTATTGCCGCTACGAGACATCATCGTTTTTCCACACATGGTAGTGCCGCTCTTTGTGGGACGAGAAAAGTCAATCCAGAGCCTCGAGGAGGCTATGGCAGGGGGTAAAGACGTCCTCTTGGCTGCCCAGAGAATGGCCAAGACGAATGATCCAAAGCCCGATGACATCTTCTCCGTTGGGACCATCGGCACGATCATTCAGCTTCTCCGTTTACCTGATGGGACAGTGAAGGTGCTCATCGAGGGTAAGCAGCGTGCTCGCATCGTTGAGTTCCTAGAGACCAAAGAGCTCTTCCGGGTTGAAGTCGCAGAGGTCGCGGAGGTTCATGATTCGAACCTCGAGCTTGAAGCCTTGATTCGCCAGGTCCATCAGACATTCGAGAATTATGTCAAACTGAACAAGCGAATCCCTCCAGAGATGCAGATGACCGTCAGTAGCATCGATGATCCATCGAAGTTAGCGGACACGATCGTGGCGCATCTCAACCTCAAGCTTACAGACAAGCAGATGATTCTTGAGACAGATGATCCTGCCGAACGCTTGGATAAGTTGTTTGAGCTCATGCAAGCAGAGCTTGAAATTCTTGAGGTCGAGAAGAAGATTAGATCTCGCGTCAAGAAGCAGATGAAGGACAATCAGAAAGAGTACTATCTGAATGAGCAGATGCAGGCCATTCAGAAAGAGCTTGGTGAGCGCGACGAGTTCAAGAATGAGATGGAGGAGCTCGAGGACCGCATCAAGAAGAAGAAGATGTCCAAAGAGGCGACTCTCCGTGTGCGCAAGGAACTCAAGAAGCTCAAGATGATGAGCCCGATGAGCGCCGAGGCGACGGTCGTCCGCAATTACATCGATTGGATCTTATCGATTCCTTGGTTTGATAAGAGCCCCGAGGATAAGAACTTAGAGGAGGCGACTCAGGTATTGGATGAGGACCACTATGGCCTCAAGAAGCCCAAGGAGCGCATCCTTGAATACCTGGCGGTGCATGGGCTTGTGGAGAAGCTAGAAGGCCCGATTCTGTGCATGGTAGGGCCTCCCGGGGTTGGTAAGACCTCTTTGGCCAGATCAATCGCTCGCGCTACTCAGAGAAAGTTTGTTCGATTGAGCTTGGGTGGTGTTCGTGATGAGGCCGAGATTCGCGGTCACAGGCGGACATACATTGGGGCCATGCCGGGAAAGATCATTCAGAGCTTGAAGAAGGCTGGGACAAACAACCCTGTCATGTTGCTCGACGAAATCGACAAGATGAGCACCGACTTTCGTGGTGACCCGTCTTCCGCGCTGCTTGAGGTACTAGATCCAGAGCAGAACGGGACCTTTAACGATCACTATCTCGATCTCGATTATGACCTCTCAGAGGTGATGTTCATCACTACGGCTAACAACCGGCATCAGATTCCTCTGCCATTACAGGACCGCCTCGAGATCATCGATCTATCCGGCTATACGGAGTACGAGAAGCTTCGCATCGCTCGCCAGCATTTGATTCCTAAGCAGATGAACAGAAATGGGATTGATGAGGCGCAAATCGTTTGGTCAGACAAGGCCGTGTCTAGCCTTATCAATGGGTATACCCGCGAGAGCGGCGTGAGAAACCTTGAGCGTGAGGTGGCTGCGGTGTGTCGGAAGATCGCCAAAGAGGTCATTGATGGGCTTGAGGAGACACCCGTAGAGTCATTTAGTCTTCGCGTGACTCCTCGCCGTGTTCAGAAGTACTTGGGCCCAGCTCGTTTTAAGTTCGGTGTAAATGATGGCACCGATGAGATTGGTCTGGTCAATGGTTTGGCGTACACCTCTTGGGGTGGGAACCTCCTACAGACGGAGTGTACGGTCGTACCCGGCAAAGGTAAGCTCATTATCACAGGCCAATTGGGCGAGGTGATGCAAGAGAGCGCACAAGCGGCTCTGAGCTATGTCCGAAGCCGCGCTATGGACCTGGGCCTCGATCCTGGCTTTTATCAAGAGCTAGACATCCACATGCACTTTCCAGAGGGAGCTATCCCGAAGGATGGACCGTCGGCGGGTGTAACCATGGCGACGGCGCTCGTAAGCGCTCTTTGTCAGCTTGAGGTCCGCCACGACGTCGCGATGACGGGCGAGATTACTCTCCGTGGTCGGGTATTGCCGATTGGAGGCCTTAAAGAAAAGGCTATGGCCGCTCGCCGGGGTGGCATTACAACCGTCTTGATCCCGGAAGAGAATGAGAAGGATGTAAAGGACATCCCGGTCAGTGTCAGGAAGGCCATGACTATAAAGTCGGTTAAGCACGCTGATGAGGTCCTTGAGGTTGCGCTCAGATATGAGGGTAATCTCTGGAAAGGCCGAGTGGCCAAGGAGATGGATGAGGCTGCTCGTCCGCCGCTCGACCCGGGCAAGGCGCCTCCTTCGGCCTAGCGCTACCCTAGGGGGGCTCTATGCTGCTCTGGCGATTAGAGACGCTTGGCGAGCCCGCTCTGAACTCACCTTAGTTGCAGACAAAAAAAAAACCCCGAAGCGAGCTTCGGGGTTTTTGCTGCGGAGTCGACGGGACTTGAACCCGCGGCCTCCGGCTTGACAGGCCGGCGTTCTAACCAACTGAACTACGACTCCATGCGCAGCGGGATCAGCTTTTAGCAGGGCGAAATCTATCGGTCAAAGATAAAATGACCGATATCACTCAATTCTGCTTGCTCCCAATCAGGGAACACCTCTCCCATACGATGGTGGGCGGGACAGGAGTCGAACCTGCGACCAACGGCATGTAAGGCCGTCGCTCTACCAACTGAGCTACCCGCCCAAACGGGACGCTTTTATTAACACTGGATTCGTCAAATCGCTACATTGATCTGCTCGACGCGTACGAAAGATGTGATCGGCGCAGTTCGGTTGAATCTCCTGGGCGCGCCTTGGCCTATACGAGATCGATGGGCCCTTCGTCTGGAACTCCGTCCCAACGAGCGATGAGCTGGTTAATTAGGAATTTTTCGACCTTCCGTGGCTTGGCGCCGTTACTTGGTCCGACAAGGCCATCCCGCTCCATTTGATCGACTATCCGAGCGGCGCGATTGTAACCCAAACTTAGGCGGCGTTGGAGGTGACTCGTGCTTGCTCGCCCATCACGGGCGACAACTCGAACAGCCTCTTCATACATCGGATCCAGATCGCCCCCGTCATCATCCTCGAGGTCCTTCTCCTCCTCAGGAGTGCGCAGGACAGATTCATCGAGATAATTTGGCTCTTGCTGCGCCTTGATGAACTCTACGATCCCGTGGATCTCATTCTCACTGATGAAGGCGCCATGCACGCGCCTGACCTTAGAGCTCCCAGGTGGCATGAAGAGCATGTCTCCCTTGCCCAATAGGTTCTCGGCGCCATTTGCTCCGAGGATCGTTCGGCTATCGATTGAGCTCGATACCTGGAACGCCATTCGGGTAGGAAAATTCGCCTTTATGACACCTGTGATGACGTCTGTTGATGGACGCTGAGTCGCCAAGATGAGGTGGATTCCTGCTGCTCGAGCCTTCTGCGCGATTCGCGCGACGCAGAACTCTACCTCTTTACCTGCGATCATCATGAGGTCAGCGAACTCATCGATCACGACGACGATGTACGGGATTCTCTGTGGAAGATCCTGCTCTGGCTCAGGTCGGACCTCCGGTGAGTGAATGGGGGAGTCTATCCCATCGGCTGGCGTAACATCGGCCTGAGCCAATAGCGCATCAGCTTGCGCTCTCAAGAGCGCAGCCTCTGCGTCGGCCTTTGTCTTATCCACCTTTCGGTTGTAACCACGTAGATCACGAACGCCCGCGTTCTTCATAAGCTCGTAGCGACGGTCCATCTCATCACATGCCCACTTCAGAGACATCGATGCCTTCTTGGGGTCGGTGACGACAGGAAGAAGTAGATGTGGGATCCCCTCGTAAATGCTCAGTTCGAGCATCTTTGGATCCACCATGATGAAGCGAACCTCTTCAGGTGAAGCGTGATAGAGCAGGCTCGTTATCATCCCATTGACGCCGACGGACTTACCAGAGCCTGTGGTGCCTGCCACAAGCAGGTGTGGCATCTTTCCAAGGTCGGCCACGACCGGCTCTCCAAAGATGTCCTTACCCAGAACCATTGGGAGCGCGTGCTTCTTCTGCTGGAACTCCTTAGACGCGACGATCTCCTTCATGAAGACCATCTCGCGGTCATCGTTCGGGACCTCGAAGCCGACCACACCTTTACCGGGTATTGGAGCTACGATACGGACCTTGTGGGCTTTGAGCGCCATGGCGAGGTCATCGGATAGTCCGGCGATCTTACTGATGCGAACCCCCGGTGCCGGCTCGAACTCGTACATCGTGACAACAGGACCGGGATGGATCTCAGTTACTCGACCCTCGATCTTGAACGTACCTAGGGCTTCCACCAGGCGCTCTGCCTGTTGCTGCAAGAAGGCCGGGTCAATCTCGACCTGATCGCTATCATCGTAATCGAGGAAATGTAGAGGAGGAATCTTGTACTCTTCGATCTTGAGATCCTCGGGCAGTGGGATCTCAATTTGCTCCGCAGGCGCCTCCTTGGACCGTCGTCGTTTGACGACCGGCTTGGCCTGTACGGCGGCTTTAGGTTCCTCTTCTGGCTCGTCTGATCCAACCAAGGTGTCGCTTGCGTCTTCGTCGATAGCCACCCTATCGAGGGTGTCGTCCAGCTTCGCACCCACCGCGTCTGCGTCGACGACATCAAACTGACTGCTCGTGGATTCTTCTAGCTCACCTAAGGTGAAGTCTCCGGTCTCTTGAATATCAGGCTTAGATTTCTTCGCCTTCTTGCGACGGAATAGACCGAGGATGCCTCCCGTATTTTTTTCTTCTTCCGCATCCTTTTCGTCATTCAAGTCACTCTTGGGCTCAGGTTTCTCCTCTGGTGCCTCCGATTTGACGCGCTTTCTTCGGTCCGTAATCTTGGGTGTTCGCTTCTTTTTTTCGTTCGCCGTGTCTTGCCGCTCTGACCTCTGTGCCTCTCGATCTGAGCGAATCTCCTTCATATCTGACCAGAGCCGACCGGGCAGTGCCTTCAGCCAAACCCAGGCGACGCCAAGCCAGATTCCTGTGCGCTCAACGACAGGCGATCCCGTCTCCTTTACGAGGTTGACTAGGCTGATACCCGTAGTCACCACAAAGGTCACCGCCATCAGAGAATAAACGACTAGATATGCGCCGGTAGAACCCAGAAATGACCGGAGAATTTCAGCACCATGCTCTCCAATGAAGCCTCCGGCGTCGTGACCAAGCACGACCTTATCACTCAGCCAGAGATGGGCGGCCATGGCGCAGCAGATGACGAGGATAGGATAACCGATGGCATCGGCGGTCCTAATGCGCATCTCTTGTCCGGACATGAAGCAGATGCCAGGGAGAGCCATGGTGATCGGTACGAGGAAGGCCGCCAACCCCATAATGCTCAGGAGGATATCGGCCAGAGAGGCTCCGACAGGGCCAATGAGGTTGTGAGTCTTTCCCGTCGCAGATGCAATGCTATTGTCTGCTACATCCTCGGGATAGAACGAGATCAAAGCCAGCATGAGAGCCAGGCTGGCCGCCGTGATAGCGATGCCTAGCATTTCGTTGCGTAGAGCGCTGACCTGACGGTCGCTCTCGCGCCGCTTGGGAGTGTCTTTCTTGGTCTTTCTCCGCTTCTTGGGCTTCCTCGGTTCCTTCGCCCGACTGTTGTTGTCCGGGTCTGAGATCGCTTCAGCCTGCGCAGCCATGTATCACTCTCCTACCCCCTTGAAGAGGTGTCTCAGGCCCAACCACTTCGTTCACGGTTCGGCCTCGTTAGGGAGTCGAACCAATAGCGAATCAAACGGGCTAAAAGAGCAGCGCACTTGATTCGTACTTTGTTGATCGTACCGACTCCACCTAAATGGTAGGAAAATGTAGGTAAAAGTCAAGAGAGAACCTACTTAGCGCACAGTATGCGCAATGAGCACACCGCACGGGACTTGGTACAAAAGCGATCACTGCGTCACCTTGATCAGATGGAGAGCGATGGTTTTCACTTTTTCCGTTGAGCTCGCATGTCTCGACATCGTTCACGATAGGACAGTCCATAGAGCCGCCCGTGCCAAGGTGCTCTTTTACCAGATCTGATTGAATGGGCAGTATAACGTTTGCTTGAGAGGGCTTTCTCATCGCCAGGTGGCGTTGAAGGCCGCCGTCGACCTAGAGGATGGGTGGGGCTAGAGTATTCTGTGGGCGATGGGAAGAGGGAGTGCTCATAAGGTTGATGGATGAATCAAGCATCTTTGATGGAACCTCGAGACTGAATTGAATCGATCTCAGTCCTTGAGAATTCGTTTTAGCGTGTTCTCGGCCTCATTTAGCGGTGACTCTTCACCACCCACAGCCGTCAAGTAATGATGCTCTCCACCGATCTCCATTCCCCACACTCTCAGTTCGTCTCCACGGGTCACAAGACGAAGAAGTCCATCGACCAACTCGGCGTCAGTTTCGACGAACGGTGCGACCGCTGCCAGCGCCTGAGAGTTGATGGAACTTGGAGCCTCAGCGACGACGGCTCCATTAGTGTTTGCGAGTGCCAGCGCAGTAAATGACTTCCGTTCTGCCGCAGATTTCAGATAGAGCTCTGCTGCTTCGATCGGGTCATTACTTCTTTGGGTCCGGCGCTCGGTATTCATGACTGCCTCCTGTGGGTACATGTAGGACAATATCACACTAATCCGAGGAGCCAAATTTCTGTACTCGGATCGAAGAGTTTTCGTCCGATTACTTGCGCGGCCTAGGCGGGGCGGAAGAAGCAGAAATATATGGTGAGCGCTTGAAGCATCACGATGACTCCAGCCACGAGCGGGTCTGGCAGTTGGAAGGTTTTCGGCGGAGGCGTCGATAGATGCATGGGTCGCTCATAGATCGTTGACGGTGCCTCGAAGACTTCGGATGTCGGCTCATCGTCTGCCCAGTCTGGAACGATACTCGGGTTGACGTCTTCTTCAAGGTCAACGCTCTCATCGGGAGTTTCGCCGGTGAGCGCGATCAGTAATGCCCTATGTCCAAGGTCTTGGGTTTGTCTCTGGATGGTTTGAGCGAGCGTATTTTCACGTTGGGCACTCTCGCTCCATCTTGGTTCGGCGAGGAGAGTATCTAGATCTCCTTCATTGCGTCGCCATGATTGAAACGCATCGGATAACGCGCGGATCGGTGAGCCCGGCATTCGTCGTGTTGCCTCTACTAGGAAGCTCGCCGCGAGATCTGGTCGCCCTTCCGTCAGGTAACTGCGAGCACGGCGGACGACGATGAGGTGTCCCTTCGTGTCCAAGCTGCGGGCAGTCGTATCAAATTTCTCTGCGAGTTCCTGTGCGTTCATTAGACACCTGTGACGACCCGGTTAATCCGTTGCGTCGCCGAAGAAGAAGTTTGTGATACTGATACCGAATGCCCGTCCGTCATAGGTTCTCTCAATCGACCTTAGGAAGCGTCCTGTCCGGTCCTGCTCGCTCAGATCAAGGACTGGCCCATCGGACACTGCGGTTCCTGAGCGATTCATTAAGAGCTTCACCTGTGGCCGGTTGAAGTGTACGGGCTCGACAGGGAGGTTTACGACGAGGCCAACCTCTCCGGTATCGAGCTCGACGAAGCTGCCCACTGGAAAGGCTCCGATGCTGTTTGCGAAGAGGTTAGAGAGGAACGGCTCATAGGTTGAACCATCGTTATCTAAGATGACTCGCATGGCTTCGTCTGGATGGAAAGCGCGGGTCTTATCGCTCTTGGTTGTGAGCTCATCGTAGCGGCTGGCCATTCTGATGACATGCGTCATGTAGCTTGCGCCAATCTCTCCATAGTAGAGCCCTTCTGGTGGCCGCTCCTGAGGGATCTGTGTCTCGTAAGCTACAATGAGTCTATTAATCACGAGCTCGTTGAATCCGCCTATCCGGACGAGCGCGCGAGCGACCTTGACTCGCAGATGCTCCATCGAGTCTTCGCTACTGTTCCTTGCCCGATTGATCCCGTCGATGGTCAGCGCGATGTCACTGACCTCTTCATCGTTTAAGGTGCCCACGAGCGCCCAGCCAAGGTCGTGGTAGAAAGCGGTCATTCCTAAATCGAGTAGCTGGTCTCTATTAAGACCAATTCTATGTCCGAAGGCGATACTCATCACCGCGGTGTTCAACATGCGGCAGAAGAGGTTTCCTTTGTAGCCTTCCAGATGGATCAAGGCGACGAGGAGGCTGTGATATCGGGGCTCCAGATCGATGAGCTGAAGACAGAGCCTCTTGATCTTTGGGTAGCGCGGCGCCTGACCTTTTCTTAGGTCGTTGACGAACTGTCGAAGCATCAATAGGCCGGAGGCGTAGACCCCAAGTACATGGTGGCGCGGATCATTCAGACCGAACAGCTCTTCATACCCAGTGCTACGGCGAACGCTGAGATGAATCGGCGCGAGATCAAAGTCTTGGATGTTCTTAGTAGGGTCGCGGATGACTTTGAGAAAGGCCTTGAGAAGCTGTCTCAGAATAGGCTCATCAGGTGGCGTGGTAATCGTGAGCACGTCGACCTTCAGGAATTCGAAGATCCTCCTCAAGTAGCGTGTATTCTGGAACGTCGAATAGTCGAGCTGTAGCAACCGCCCATTGACGAAGAAGTTCCCGTCCATCATGGCGATCTCTAGTTGGTCTGCGCCACGCTCAAACTGTTGGTTTACGACTTGAACCATCTGATGCAGAGGTCGGTCTAAGGCGTCATTGTCCAGATCATGGGTTGTCGCTGAGCGGAAGAGGACGAAGAGGTGATCGT
>CALELH010000439.1 GCA_937902595.1 uncultured Myxococcales bacterium | reverse complement strand
TCGAGTACAACTACGTCGCGAGCTTGGAGGACGCAGATGGCTTGGCCGTGCTGCCCATCATCGCGATGGACGCCTGCGGGCAGACAACCGAGGTGGCTAAGCTGAGCTTTGAGCTGCCCCTTGACGCGCGCATCGACGTTCAAGAGATCGACCTCGCGATCGGGTATCCGAAGGGCGAGGACGGCGCGGCTTATCTGCCCGCGAGTGGGTCCGTGCTCGGCGTCGCAGAGGTGACGGCGAACGAGGCGGCCGCCGGGGCGACGGTGAAGTTGGAGAGCAGCGGCGAGGTGAGGTTTGTAGAGCCCAACGAGGGTGAAGAGGTCGCAGATCCGAACTCCACCTCCGTGGTGTTGGCGCGGAGCGACGGTAAGGCCGTCGGTCGCGTGGTCATGTACGGTCATCAAGAGGGTACTGGCACCATCACGGCGAGCGCGAACGACCGGCAAGACTTTAAGCTGATTAAGGTGGCGGGGCCCCCTGAGTTTGTGATCAACGGTGACGTCGCGTTACCACCTGACGCGGCGGCCCGCATCGACGTGACGGCCGAGTGTACCCTAGACACCTGTTGGGCGACGCCCGAGCCGGGCTTCGACGTGTTCCTGACCAGACAGCGCAGCCGGGACCTCATGGCGGGCCCGGTCCGCGACGTAGACGACTCCGAGGAGGATAACCGCCTGAGCATCACCGTAGTGAGTCGGACGGAGGATCCCGACGCGTCGGTGTCGGTCTTGTGCGTGGACATCTTTGGGCAGAGCCAGACGACGGAGTTTAGGGGCGCTGAGGGACCCGTGGAGGATGAGATCGATCCGAGCGGGCCTGGCGAGCCCGACCCGAAGGACCCGCCAGACGTACCTGACGAATAGGCCAACTCTAAGGGTCGCAGCTCGAAGGTGAGATACACTGCCCAGAGCTGCAGACCTGACCCACCGCGCATTCATTGTGAGCGATACAGCTCATAGGCAGACACACCGATGTCTCCGGCTCGTGATCAGACTCAACACAGGAGAGGCCCCGTCCGCAGAGACTAAACTCAGCGTTTGGTGTGCACGGCTCCCCTTGAGCCAACATGCAGATGCCGCCGACCATCTCGCCGCCGTCCCACTGCGGTTGGCAGATGAGGTCGCTCGCGCCGCAGCCCTTCTCTAGGTCGCAAGAGACGCCGAGCTCGATAGCATATGGTCCCCCGGCGGGTGGTCCAGCCGTGGGCTTGGCTTCGCCGTCGCAGCCAGCCATGGCAAGGAGACTCAGGGCTAGGACACTGTTGATTGTTGCTCGATAGTTCATTGAAGATCCCCCTTCTGTCTTTATGTCCTGGGCGACCCGCACTTAGGGCGTACGTCCCGCCTTAGGGGCGGGCGTCGTCTGACGCTCAGTGTATTGTGATTCAGCTCTCAGAGTTTGGTACGGAGGGGCGATCGGTTTCATTCAAAGAAATCGAGGAAATGGAATAAACCGGGCTCCGTCAAAGGTCTGCACAGTCTTGTGGTGAGTGGTGGGCCCGTGCGAGCATCAGCCCACGGAGATACCATGCCCGCTCTAGAGTTCAGCGTGGTGAGATCTAGGAGGACATGTTGAGGCCATTTGTGGACCGGCGCGGACAGGTGATCGCTGAGCGATACACCCTGGATAAGGCCATTGGCGGTGGTGGCTTCGGCGCAGTCTATGAGGCGACTGATGGTCACCTAAATAACCGAGTAGTGGCCGTGAAGATGCTGCGGCCGGACGCTCAGGAGCACGCTGAGTTTGTGAGTCGGTTTCGTCGAGAGATGGAGGCCGTCGCGCGGCTACAGAACCCGAACATCGTTCAAGTGAGCGACTACGGTGAGACCGAAGATGGGGAGCTCTATCTAGTGATGGAGCGTCTAGAGGGAAAGACCCTCCGCGAGGTCCTGAGCGAGGCAGGGCGGTTACCACTTAAACGCGCCCTTCGGATCGGCCATCAGCTCAGCGAGGCCCTCGACAGCGCCCATCGAGCGAACCTCTTACATCGCGACATTAAGCCAGCGAACATCATGGTTCTGGGCGGTGAGGACGCGCACCGTGACTTCGTTAAGGTGCTCGATTTTGGAATCTCTAAAGACCTCTCGGGCGAAGAGGAGGGGCTCACTGAGCGAGGGGCCGTGGTCGGCTCTCCACGCTATATGTCGCCGGAGCAGCTCTACGGTACAGAGCTGACGACGGCCTCTGATGTGTTCGTCTTCTCCGTTGTCTTGTACGAACTCTTGACCGGACGCCACCCCTTCGAACGCGCTACCATCGGAGCGGTTCGCAGAGCGATCGTCGCTGAAGACCCCGCTCCTCTACGAGATGTCGCGCCGGACCTCGCGGTGTCTGACGAGTTTGAGGCGGCGTTGAGAGATGGCCTGGAGAAGGACCCTGCGCGTCGGTGCGCGAGCGTCCGTACGCTCTTCGAGAGTTTGCAGTCGAGCGTTGGTCAGCGTAATGAGCCCATCGCTTACGCAGCGACAGCCGAAGATCTAGCCGCCGCACTTGGGCCCAAAGGCCTTTCTGGTTGGTGGCTACCGGCCGTCCTCGGCCTCGTCGCGGTCATCTTCATTACGGCGAATGCGCTGCAGACATCGGCGCCGGTAGACGTGAGCGACGCCCCGACCAAGCCCGCAGCCGAAGTCTGCGAGTCAGCGCTAACGAGGGTCGCAGCCGAGGTGCGCGCCCTGGAGTCGGAGCTGCGCGCCTCGAAGCCCAAGCGCGCTGCACAGCGACGTCAACGGGACCGTCTCGCGAGCAGGTTGTCCGGCGCTGCGTCGATGCTGAGTCTAGAGGGCGACGCTCAGTGCAAAGCGGGCGCAGGGAAGCTGAGCGAGGCTTGGACGGAGCGGGTTTGGCGCATCAAGCTCTCGGTACAAGGCGGGCGCGCGTTGCTGACGTCCAAAGGGGCGAAGAGCCGTAAAGTTACGGCGGACGCCGTCGCGCTCGTCGACGTGATCATCGCCAGCGCCGATCCGAACGCCGCCTTGGAGCCATTGGTCATCACCGATGTGGTTAAGCGGGGCGGGGGAGGCGTTGGCTTATCCCTCAAGAAGCTGTGTGGCGCGGGCGTCTGTCCAGAGGCTGCGCCGACTGGGCAGACCTTCAGTCTGAGCGGCGCGCTCAGCGCTCCGGCGCATCTCTACGTCATGGTCTACGACGATGGTGGGCGGTTCCGAGTCTTAGAGCCTACGACGTCAGGTCGCCCGGCGCGGCCAGCCGGGCCCATCATACTCACGGCGGAGCGGCCCTTGATGGCGCATCCGGGGCAGTCGATCCTGGCGGTCGCCAGCGCCGAGCCGATCGGGGTCTTGGAGGGGCTGATCGGGAAGATGCTGAGGCCCAAGGGCGGCGAGATGGCCCAGGAGGCGCGCGCTGCTCTGTCTCAGCTCGCGCTGTCCGCCCATAAGGGCGCGGGTCCCGCGCAGGTGTTGCTGCGGTCCCCTTAGTTGGTCTCTACCTGAATACTGGCGGCGCCCCAATCGATATTCGTTGTTCCGCTTGAGGTTGGAGCGTGACCGGAACCTCGCTTCGCGGGGATCGTCTTGAACCCTAGATGGAAGCTCGGGAAATGGTCTAGGTATTTGGGTGCAAAGACGACGAAGAGCTCGTTGTTCCCCTTCACGGAGCCCCAATAATAGTTAGGCACGCATCGGGGAAATATCACTGATTGACCAGGTTTGATGGACTCGGCCTCGGGTGGGCATGGCTTACCGTCGCCTGTCTTTTGGGAGAGGACGCTGACCATGCCGTCGCTGTCAAAGGTGAGGATGTGAGCGACCACAGACTGGCTACCGGTGTTCTTCACTTGCACCCGGAATTTCGACGTAGCCTTACCACGGACGCGGGTCCGACTTAGAGAGTCGGCCAGCGGAGCGTCACCGCCAACTCCGAGGAGGCTTACATGCATT
>CALELH010000438.1 GCA_937902595.1 uncultured Myxococcales bacterium | reverse complement strand
TCTATGATCAGTGATAGGAGTCGAGGCGAAGTCGCTCAATAATGGCGCTGCATGATGACGCGGTCACCGCGCCGTACCTCAAGGGCCGAGCGGGTAATAAGCGCCGTGCTCGTGTGGTCTCTCGTGAGCACGATCAGCGCCTCGCCAATCTGCTCCCAGGGCATCTTCTTATTAAGCTCGAGGTCATACTCGTAGCGACCATCTCCGCGACGCATTACGAAGAAGCGGTTACCAAGCTGGACACCGTCCTTCGAGCCGCGGTCAATAAAGATGGTGTCAAACTGACCAAGCTCGCGATTAGGCGTCAGCGCATCGAGCACTGTCCCCTTCATGTCGACTAAGTTCTGTCGGGGAGCCACGACGACGTAGTGGTTCAGCAGATCCACCACCGGCATTCCACGCTCCATCTCCCCAAAAGACGACACGATCCGAGCGCGGGCCATATGACGATCGATGGATTCGACCTCGACGATACCTTTGATTCTAATCTTCTGCCCGACCGTCTCTTCGGTCTCCGGGTGGACGACGTCATGAACGACCTTGTAGACGGAGAACTTCTGACCAACACGGACCGCCTCAAGCTTGTCCAGGGTCAGATATACGAGATCGTCCAGCGCGAGATATTGTTGGGTATGCGGCGAGTGCGCTAAACGACCCCGCGCTTTCATCCCCTTCTCGACGACAAACCCCTCGCTGATACTGACCTGCCGGGCCCCTTCAGCTCCAATCGTGTAGCTAAACGGGTTGACAGCGACGCCATCGGGGCCGGTCTTCACCGGAACACTGAGCCGAAGAATATCCCCTGGATAAATCCAGTGCGGGTTAGTGATGTGCGGGTTGAGCGCCCAAATTGTAGGCCACCGCCTGGGCTCACCGAAGTAATAGTCACAGATGTCCCAGAGGGTGTCGCCCTTCTCAACGAGATACTCTAGAGGTACGGAGGGCCGCTTGTCCTTCGACATGAGGATTCGCTGAGCAGCCGCCGTCTCGCAGACCAACATCGATCCTAGAAAGGTAAGAACCAACAGTGGGATAAACTTTGAACGTCTCATCATCACGTC
>CALELH010000437.1 GCA_937902595.1 uncultured Myxococcales bacterium | reverse complement strand
CTTGCTTTTTATCCAAACCATAAGCCATTGCAGCTGCAGTAGGTTCATTAATAATTCTAAGGACATCTAAACCTGATATTTTACCTGCATCTTTAGTAGCCTGACGCTGTGCATCACTGAAGTATGCAGGGACCGTGATCACGGCCTTCTCAATAGACTCTCCGGTATAGTCCTCAGCGATAACGCGCATCTCCTGGAGGATGATGCTGCTCAACTCTGGGATTGAATAGATTCGATCACGAAGCTGGACACGAGGATCGCTGTTCGGGCCCTCGACGATGGTGTACGGCATGGTCTCGACCATCGTACGCACCGGGGGCGTTCCCCAGCGACGCCCAATGAGACGCTTCGCGGCGTAGACCGTGTTTGGCGCGTTCGTCACACCTTGACGTTTAGCGATGTGCCCAACGAGCCGCTTGCCGTTCTCAGACACCGCCACGACGGACGGGGTCGTCTTATAACCACCCTGATTTGTAAGAACGACCGGTGTTTCACCATCTACGATGGCGACGCACGAGTTAGTCGTGCCCAGGTCGATACCGATGATCCGCTCCATGCTAGCGGCCTCCCCCTGTTCTACTTGAGCCGCTTGACCGCCTTCTTGGCCTCTTCATTCTTCGGCTCGATCTGCAAGGCCTGCTCAAAGGCCGAAAAAGCTTTACGCGGTAACTTTGCGTGCTCATAGATTCTCCCCAGGACAAGTCGATACTCGACGTTCTTAGGATCACCCTGAACTGCCTTACGCGCGTGCTCTTCCGCCTTGTGCAGGTCTTGGTCATATTTCAATAGCAACTGAGCGATATGCGCACAATAATCGGGTCGCGGCAAGACTTCTGAGGCTTGTAGATAAGCTTCGATCGCCTCATTGATGTGACCAAGAGACTCTTGGATGTATCCACGCTTCCACTGCTTGTCCGCCTTGACCTGCCACATGCGCTCCTCGGCCAACGCGAGCGCGCCGCCGTACTGCTCATTCTTTGGGTCATAGTTTACGGCCAAACGAAGGGCGTTCGTCGCCGCCATAAAGGACTCATTCTCAAAGTGAGTCATGCCCTCATCATAGAATTGCTTAGCTTTGTCGATTCGGACGCCAACGGTCTTCGTTTGATTACCTGCGCTCCGCGCCTCTGTGTTCTTCTTGAGGCGCTCTCTCAACTGTTCTTTACGACCAGCCGCGTTTGCCTTGAGTCGACCTAAACTCGCCTTTTTTCGAGCTGCCCGCTCCTTCGAGGCCTCCTCATCAATCAGTCGGTTCCGAGCGGTGACCGCCCGACAATAACACTCTCGGAATGCGTGATTCGTGGACAGCATTTCATAAACATCAGAGCCGCGCTTAAAGATCTGCTCGATGCAGAGCTTGTAGGGACCCACGTCACGACGAAAGACCGTGTCAGGGTGAAACCTTCGGCTAAACTCGAAGAAGCTCGCTCTCAGCTCTTTCCGCTCGTTCGTAGGCGCGACGCCGAGCAGCTCAAAGTGATCGACACGACCCAGGTTCTCATAGAGGAACAGGATCTCTTTCTTGAGCTCCACCGGGAGGAAATCAGCTTCCTTAAGCAGCTCCCGATCAAAGGCCATATCATCGTAGCGACTCCGGCCGGAGCCACGGTAGCGGCGTCCAGAGATGCGACCCATATCCCCAAACTGTCGTAACCACTCTACATCCTTGGGGTCGACACCACGAAACGCTGGCGCGTCCGTCTTCTCTTCCTTACGGGTGACCGGGGCACGCTTGTCTAGATTAATCATCCGCCGCTGGCCCTCGACAGGCTCAACTAAGACGAGACCGTGGTCAACCAGTCGGGAGAGCGCCTTTAAGGTCTCTCGCTCCCCTAGCCCTGTGATCGTGCACAGCTCTCCCACAGAAGACTGGCCATCGATTCGCGTCAACACGAAAGCGTCGCGACTGTCTAAGGACACCGACGTCGCGTCGACGTCGAAGTTCCGCTGCGGTCGGTCCTCCCAGGCACCCAGCGATTGATTCGTCGAATCGGTCAAAGTTCCCCCGAACTACAAATAATGTCCCTGCGGTGGCCGACCCGTAGGGTCGTCCCATCACCACCTATTATTTCTTATCGCGTCGTTGCCTGTCCAGCAACCACATTGGCGCACATCTTATCAGGTTCTTGTCATCTGGGGGCGCTTTCCCTTATGGTCGCGCGTTCGCTTCGTCCCCAGAGGGAGAAAACTCCGCATGTCGCGCCTTATTCTCATCGCCATGCTCGCCCTAATTGGCCCGTCGCTCGCTGTCGCTCAGACGGCCTGTCCGAAGGGTAACCTACTGACCAAGAAACGTCTAAAGAGCCAGGTGTCAGTACGTTACGTAAGTCGACTCAATGATAACGTTATGCCTGGAGAAGGTGGTCCTTGGAACGGAGCGTACTCCGCGATCCTCTCCGGTGCAGCCTCGGACATCGTCTACGATCTCGGCGCCATCACGCAGATAAAGGCGCTGGCCATTCAAGGTGACAATAACGACACCTATGACATCTCGATCTCCTCCGATGGAACAAATTACACAAAGATCTGGACCGTACCTATCCATCCGAAGCCAGGCATGCGCCTTAGGCTTCAGCAGGGGCTGACAGCGGAGGGTCGCTTCCTCCGGCTGCATAACCCCATCGGAGACAGCTCATATAGTATCGGCGAGCTGCAGGCTTTCTGTACCATGCCAGCGGTCTGGCCACCGCCAATCGACATCAAAGCAATCGCCGCTAAGAAGGACGGTAAGGCCGCGCGGCGACACAGGATGGCCGGAAAAAAGATGGCCGTGGCGACTCTTGGCTTCGCCTGCTTCTTACTTCTGATCGCCTTGAGACGAGAGACAAAGCAAGAATGGGTTAAGTGGGCCGCAGCAGGAACAGCCCTAGCGCTGGCGCTGTTCCTAGGTGGAGCAGTCTGGCATGAGTTCAAACGAATGGGGCCCCGTCCCGTCGTCCTCGCCACGATCTTCACAGGGCTCGGTGTCGCGTGGTTCGCGTGGGTCTCATGGCTCATCGCCAAGGGTAAGCCCTGGCGTACTTGGCTCGAACGCGGAGCTCTACTCATCATCGTCTTCAGCGGCGGCATGAGCTGGGTTAATTATGGCACCTTTCATGGCTCAAAGGCGATCCACTACTGGGACACCTTCCACTACTATGTGGGTGGGAAGTACTTTCAAGAGAACGAGTACCACCTGCTCTACCATTGCTCGGCTATCGCGGAGCTAGATGATGGCCGAAAGCGCGAATTCAAAGACCGCCAGGTTAGAGATCTCCGCAATAACGCCCTTGGGCCGGCGACTAAGGTTCTTGAGGCTCCAGAGGAGTGTCGAGAGAAGTTTACTCCCGAGCGATGGGCTGCGTTCCAGCAAGACCTGCGTCTCTTCCGTAGCTTTATGGGTAAGGATTGGTGGGGAAAGATGTTCAAAGACCACGGGTTTAACGCAACCCCGGTCTGGACCCTCGCCGGGCGCACGGTCACCAACATTGGCTGGAAAGACATCCCTCCTCCAGAGGCCCTCGTCAACTCGCCCAAGAACCTGAAAGGTGCCTCCGCTGACAAACGTCGTAAGGTGAGAGCCCAATTCGCGAAAGACAAGGTCGCCTTCGAACAGCGTATCGGCTGGCTTAATCTGACAGATGGTCTCTTCTACGCCGCGAGCTTCGCGCTCATTTGGTGGGCTTTTGGTTTATGGGGATGCGCCTTCGCCATCTTGATCTGGGGTGTCGGTTACCCTTGGGCCTACTTCTGGACGGGCGGCGGTTTCGGCCGAGTACCTTGGTTCTTCATGGCCGTCGCTGGCGCGTGTTTTCTTAAGCGCGGACACTCTCTACTCGGCGGGGCCGCCATCACGTGGTCCATGCTGTTGAGGGTATTCCCAGGCGCTCTCATCGCCGGTGTTTCACTCAAGATCGCGCACGGAGTGATCGCTCAGAAAACGATCTCAAAGAGTCATCTCCGTCTCATCATTGGCTGCACCTTAGCGCTCGCAGTGCTGGTCCCGCTCAGTTTGCCCGTCGTGGGTGGAACGAAGGCCTATTCGGACTTCATCGGCAACTCGTTGAAGCACAAAGGCACCCCACTGACAAATCATATGGGTCTACCGACATTGCTTGGCTATCACCCACAAGCAGTGGGCCGAAAGACACGAAACAATAAGCTCGATGACCCCTTCCTCAACTGGAAGAAGAAGCGAGTTCAACTGCAGAGTGACCGGAAGTGGTTCCAGGGTGTCTGCGTTCTGCTGTTCCTCGGTCTGATCTGGTATGCCGGCAGGCGCCTAGATGACTGGGAGGTCACAGCGCTCAGCACCATTATGATCACCGGAATCTTTGAGCTCACTTGCTATTATTATAGCTACTTAGTCTTACTCGCTCTCCTGTCGATGAAGCGCCAAATTTACATGATAGCGATGTGGGTCATGGTCATCGGAGGCCACCTCATCCATATCGGAGTCGGCTGGTATGACGAGCAATATACGGCGGAGTCAGCGCTGGCTCTAGGCATCCAGCTGTTCGTCTTGGTCGGTCTCGCGCTCGAGGCCTATTGGGCAGACAAGGCAGAGAAGCAAAGCTCAACATCCAGCGACGATGATGACGCTAAGGGCTCAGTAGACGCTGAGACAGGAGCTGAGCCGGGCGTGCCGAGCGCCTCAATCACCTAGCCCCTTGGCCGCTCTATAAGCCCAAAGTGGAATAAGACCTCACCGCTGGCCTGTTGCAGCGTACATAGGTCAGGACAGTGCAGATCCTGGCCCAATGTACAGTCGGCCAGGAAGTCCCCAAGATGGGTGTATCTCACCGCTTCTCAACACAGGCGCGCGATCTATACTCTGCCCCCTGCTTTCTGCCATGCGCCTGCGGCCAGGTGCACTATGGGGACAGACTCAACTCCGAAAGCCAATCACTCTCACGATATTGTACGATCTGCGAGCGCCAGATCACATTCAGTATGGCGCACGTAGGGCAGAGGCCGTCCCCCATACGAGCGCTGATGAGAGAGCACATCCCCTCCCCCTTCATAGAACTCGATCCCATTGAAGCCCACCTCGATATGTCACCGGGCCTGGAGATCGCGCGTCGAAGGACATGGCGGGTCAGCGATGGAGGCCTCCCACTGTCCCCAAGAGACGGGATGATCGCTGTATTCGATGTAGAGGGGCACCTACTACACTTAGGGTACTATCAAGAAGGAAACGTCATTCGCGGCGTGTACTTGCATCAGGAGAGCGGCTTCATCCGATACAAATCTCAACGCTCTCTGATCACATATGAGCGCGGTCTCGTCGAGGGGCCACTGATGCCGGGAATTTATGGACCAGACACCATCGCGGTCGTCCATCGTGGTTTTCGGGTTTGGCGTCGAAGAATCCTGCGCCGGGTTCTCGGGGCGGCTCAAGTACAAGTACGACGGCGAATCAGCCGTTACCCTCACTCAGGTTAAGACGCGTCCGTAAGGGGGACGCCGCCCATGCACCAGGCCATTACGGCTTTCTGTACGTGAAGTCGATTCTCGGCCTCATCGAAGACGCGCGACTGTGGGCCATCGATCACATCTGCTGCGACCTCCTCGCCTCTATGCGCAGGCAAGCAGTGGAGAAAGATTGCGCCTGGCTGAGCGCGTTCCATGACACGCGTCGTCACCTGGAAGTCCTCAAACGCCGCTTGCCGAGCCAACGCCTCGTCTTCTTGACCCATACTCGCCCAGACGTCCGTTGTGACGACATCGGCGCCCGCAACGGCGTCGAGTATGTTCTGAGTCACATGGACATCAGCCCCTTCTGCATGAGCCGCAGCGAGAACCCCTTCATCGGGCTCGTATCCTGTTGGGCATGCGATCTTAAGGGTAAACTTGAGCACTCGTGCAGCGTTGATCCACGAGTTCGCCATGTTGTTGCCATCACCTACCCAAGCGATAGTGAGATTCTCTAAAGCGTCGACCCCAAACTCTTCTCCGCAGGTCATGAGATCCGCCAAGATCTGGCAAGGGTGAGTCAGGTCGGTGAGACCATTGATCACGGGGACCGAAGCGTTTTCGGCGAGGGCCACAACATCAGCCTGCTTATAGGTCCGCACCATGATGCCGTTGACGTAACGACTCAGCACCTGTGCCGTGTCGCTGACCGGCTCGCCTCGGCCAATCTGAGAATCACGCGCGGCGAGGTTAATGGCGTGCCCACCAAGCTGAAAGGTCCCCACCTCAAAGCTCACTCGCGTGCGGGTGCTGGCCTTGGCGAAGAGCATCGCTAGAGTCTGCCCCTCCAGATACCGCGGATGTTCTCCGCGCTTTAGGCGTTCGCCAAGGCGTAACAAACCAAGGAACTCTGCTTCGCTGAGGCTATCCAAAGTCAATAGGTCGCGCTTCATCTACTCACCTCTAAGAACTCTCCCTAAGATCTCTAACGCTTGCTGCACATGCGCCGAACCGATGTTAAGCGGTGGAACAAAGCGCAGCGCGTCTGGCCCTGCCGTGGTCAATAGTAACCCTGCCGAGCGCGCGCGAACCATAACATCCGCGCGGTCAATTTTCTCCGGGTCAACGCCGAGGCCCATCATGAGACCGCGGCCTCTCACCTCGAGGAGTCCAGGT
>CALELH010000436.1 GCA_937902595.1 uncultured Myxococcales bacterium | reverse complement strand
TTCTGGAGCGTTATCCCGAGCTTGAAGCCTGCATGCCTTTCGTACGCTTCGCGGTCAATGAACGCTTTGAATATGATCTGGAGCGCAGCCTTGTCTCAGGAGATGTGGTCGCGCTCATCCCACCCGTGTCCGGTGGGGTCAGCCAGAGCACGCTCACCTTGGATCCTTTGGACCCTCGACATGTTGAAGACCTCGTGAGAGGAGACCACTGCGGCGCCGTGGTGACCTTCTCGGGCCACGTACGAAATAAGACGGGAGAGCACGAAGTTCTGCATCTTGAGTATGAGGCGTACGGACAGATGGCTGAGAGAGTGTTCGCTCAGATCCGAGACGAGATCCAAGTCTCTCAACCGGGGGTCAGCTTGGCGGTTCAGCATCGGGTCGGGCGACTCGCTGTCGGCGAGCTAGCGGTGGTTATCGCAGCCGCGTCTCCTCACAGAGCAGACGCTTTTGCCGCATGCCAGCGATTCATCGAACGACTCAAAGAAGATGTCCCTATCTTCAAGAAAGAGGCGAGAGGGGATGGTTCGGTCTGGGTCGGCATGGGCTCCTAAGGCCCGCCTCAGTTGAATTCAGCGAGGGCGTTAAGAATCGCACCTTTGGTGCCATCGGTGATCGGGCCGACGCAGTACGCAACACATGAACCAGACAGAATACTCTCCGCCGCCCGCGCGAAGGTCTCCGGCTCTATGCTGTTAAGCCGCGCGAGCCTTTGATCCAGCGTGTACACGGGCTCACCAAAAAGGAGCGGGGTTGAGTTGATCGCGATCAGGCCCTCCGTCGTCTCGCCAGCCGTCTCCAGAGAGAACTGAGCCCGAAACCGAATTCGCTCTAGTTCGGGGCCAGATGGGGGCGACTCAATGAGCCCTTTGAGGAGGTCTCTCGCTTCTTGAAAGAAGGTCGAGACCTTACCCTCGCTGACAACAGCTCCGAGCTCGAAAATGCCTGCATCAGGGTAGCTCTCCCACATTGCCCATTGCTCGTAGGCCAATCCAAGCTCCGTCCCTAACCGACGATGCATGCGACTCGCGAAGCCGTCGTCGAGGGCCGCCCTAATCATGGCGAAAGCGGGGCTGAGTTCATGGTCGCGTCCTGGAGTACGAAACGTTAAGCGACAGTCACACTGACTGCGATGATCGTGCTCTACTTCGACCGTCAGGGGAGTCTTTGGAGGTTCAGGGGCCGCGAGCTCCACCGTGCGGCCCGCCGGAAGCGCCTCAAAGATGGAGCCTGCCGCCCGTAGCGTGTCGTGATCTTGAGGGCCCAACACACTAATAACAGCGTTAGAGCCGACGTAACTCTTCTTAAGGAACTCGGCCAGGTCGTCGCGCGTGTAGGCTCTAATCAGCTCGAGTTCGCCGATAATTGGCCGCCCGATTGGGTGGTCGGGTCACTGAGCGAGTCGCGTCCGCGTGTCAGGATCAACTCTTCGTCCGTCCTCCGTGAACTCATCTAGCGCCTCCTCTAGGATGATCGCGCGCTCCGTCTCCATGGCTGCGAACTTAGGCAGAGTGAGCATCTCACAGATAAGTTTGGCGCTGTCTTTGATCGCCCTGGGGGTGATCCGTTGATCGAACCGGGTGGTGTCTCGCGAAGTACAGGCGTCTAGCGTCGACCCCATCCTCTCCGCAGCTTCGCTTACCTCAACGGGCGTTGAATAAGGACCGCAGCCTTGGAAAACCATGTGCTCCAGAAAATGAGAGAGGCCAGCCTCCGGCGCGAGCTCAAAGCGGGAGCCTGCCGTGAATTCAATGGCCACCATGGAGGTGAGGGCGTTGGGCCTTTGAATAGTGACAAGTCGTGCGCCATTCTTTAGAGCGTGGCTGTGTATTGTTGGCTTCATGCTCTGGAGCATGCACGGCCGGCAAATGCTTGACAAGCAATGACTTACATGTAAACATAAATCCTACATTTCAGTATCTGTAGGGGGTGGTATGAAATTCTTGGCGGTCTTTGGAAGTTCGGGGGCGTTGACTGCGACGCTCGCTGGAGGTCAAGCTGCGATAGTGATGGGGAACCTTGCTTTGCTTGCGGCTGCAGCGGCGCTCGTATTGGGGACTCTATCGATTGAAAAAGCGAATCAGTGACCGCACCTGGCTAGAGGTCACGAACTGTAATCCCTCCAATTATCTTGCCTTTTCTCGGCTGAAAGCCCTAAGTTCGCGACCGAACTAGGAAAACGCCGGATGCCAACCTTAATGTCGAATCAAGACGTCGCAGATATACAGGCGAGCCTTCAGGACGCAGGCTTGCTCCCGTACGGTCTGCAAGATCTTGAGCAGGTGCGTCTCGTTCTGGACGGAAGCTCCATCGTCGATTGGCGCCAGTTATCAATGGTCGACCTCAGTCAGGTTGATGACTTCTTAGAGCGGCTGGGCATCTTGGTGAGTGACCCACTCGACCTCAAACGACTGAACTCTCTTTACGAGAGCGCGATGAGCTACATCTCGACGCATTCTGGTCTTGAGCTAGATCCGATTATCGCTCAATTGACCGATGTCCGAGAATTGTTCTTGCTCGCAAGCCGCATGGGTCCAAGTCGGCCGCAAGCGTGTATGACTCTTAAGGTGATGCACATCGTGCACCATGCCGCGGGGCGCGAGCTTCTGTATCGGCTGCCGGTACCGATCAGCGAGCTGTTCTATCGAATCGAAGCGCAGATGTTCGAGGCGATGGACGGCATGAAGGCGAGCGGTATCCGCATCGCTGAGCTGGCCGCGAGTAGGAAGGCCGAGCACAGTATAATCACTAAGCTGCTTTGCCGGCGTGATTCACAGGCCGCTCAGATTCATGACCGGCTCAGATTTCGCGTAGTGACTGAGACCGTGGACGATATCTTCGCGGTCTTGGTTTACCTGTGCAGAAACGTCATCCCGTTTAATTACGTCGTCCCCGGCGAATCCCGTAATGAGCTCATCGATTTCCCTGCGACGTTGAGGAGCGATCCCCGATTGGCGCCGCTGGCGCGCATGCTTCAGCGGATCGGCGATCCTGAATCCGAGTCGAGCCGAGTAAATCAGTTCACCGCGACAAGCTATCGGGACATCAACTTTGTCGTGGACATGGCGGTGCGCGTCGACGAGTGGCTCAAGGATATGCCAGGCTTCCAGGCTGAGGCCTCTGGGCAGGTCGTCTTCTTATTGGTTGAGTTCCAATTGGTAAGTCGGTCGGCTCATGAGACAAATAATCAGGGAGAGAGTCGGCACAGCCTATACAAGGCGCGTCAGCGAGAGCGAGCGTTTCGGCGACTGCTCTGCGAGGATGACTAGCGGCGTTGACGCTTACCGGCTTTAAGGCGCTCGTCTACAGTAACTAGCCGACTTTGGCCAAAACGGATCGTCTTCTTAAGCGCGTCTCCATCACGACCCTTAACGACCAGTGACCATGTACGATTCACATCCAAACCTCTAATCGTTGTTGGTGTGCGTCCGTGCCGCGTTCCATTCAGGAACGTCGTTCCGGGTGGCCTGGTCTCAACGATGAGGGTGCCTTCAATTGGCTCTGGCTCGATGAGAACATCGCGTCGTTCGCCAGCCTTGAGAACGAGTTCTCTGCTTACTTTTTGATACCCATCAGCCTCTAACACTATGCTCACGGGAGCGCTCGCAGACACGGCGACCATCTGTGCTGTGGCGGTGGCCTTATCATTGATCAGCAGCTCTGGTTTTCGAACTGATGTTGTCACCTTGACGTGGGCGGTCTGCGGGGCGATAGCCACCAGCTTTATATCGAGCACCGTCTCTTGGGGATCGGTGTATGTAAACGTCGTCAGATACTTTCGGTAGCCTGGCCGTTCTACGGCGACGCGATGTTGGCCATAGCTTATGCCCTGGATGACGATAGGCGCCCTCTCTGCGATGAGTTTGCCGTCCAAATGGACGGCGAGGCCGTTCGGAGGTGAGACCCTGATGACGAGGGTGCCTGCGCCGACGGTTGCGCTGGATGGCAATAATGAATACGCAGCCAGGATACCCAAGAGGCAGCCGAGAAGGGTGACCGCGATCTTAGACCAGGCAGAACGCTGTTCGGTACCAGTACTGGTTGAGGGCGCGGAGAGCGACCGACTGGAGGTGCCTTCGAAAGGGTGACTTAAATCAATGGTGGTCGCTGGTGTGAGGCTCCCTTCGTCGAGAGAAGAGAGCGAAGGACGATCCTCTGGATCTTTAGGTGCGAGCGCAGGGAGCTCAAGAAAACTGCGACCTGGGGTCTTCTGGATGGGAGCGGTGAGTCCACGTTGTTCTGGGCTGAGGTCTCCCATATTGGGGGGAGGGGTCCCGTCTAGACGACCACCGAGAATGGACACCTCGATGGGGTGGACCTGGCGCATCGCGATGGTCTCTGGTGCTTCGGCGTCCTCGGACTCCTGAACCCATTGGGAGGTCGCGTCCTCAATGGGCGGTGCATGCTGGACGACTTGCCCGTCAGGCAGGACCTCATACCGAGAATAATCATCGGCTCTGATCTCGCTATTGACGACCTGCTCAGCGAAGGCGCTGCGGATCCAACGTTTTAACGCTAAGCCACCCGCCTCATCTGAAACCGTCGGGAAGAGAGTCGCCAAACCTTCCGCGAACTCGGCCGCGCTGGATAAGCGGTCGTTCACGTCACGTTGAGTCGCAGATAGAATCAGTTCATCCACTTCCCGGGAGATGTTTGGGTCGCTGGCGGAGGGCGCTGGGACCGGATCCGTTCTCAGGCGCTCCAAAACAACAAAGTCGTTTAGTCCTTCAAAAAGCCGGAGGCCTGTGAACAATTCGTGGGCTACGATTCCCAGGGAGAAGAGGTCCGCTCGATGGTCGACCCCTCTGCCGATCGCCTGCTCAGGCGCCACATATCCGACCTTCCCCTTAAGCACGCCGGAACGCGTCTCAGAGGTGTGGCCCTTAGCTCGAGCGATCCCAAAGTCGAGGAGCTTCACCGAGCCATCGTAGCCAACCAAGATGTTCTCGGGGGTTACGTCGCGATGAACCAAGCCGAGATGCTCTCCAGTTGCGTCCGTGAGTTCGTGGGCGTGCTGGAGCCCCTCTGCAGCCTTTTGACAGATATACGCTACAAGCTCAGGAGGCATGCGTTGGCCTGTGCGCCTGACCATCTGATTGATAGACAATAGGTCTTGCCCGGCGATGTGCTCCATTGTGAGGTAGTGATTTTCTTCCGCCTCTCCGTAGTCGAAGGTGCGGATGATGTTTGGATGGTCGAGTTGCGTGCAGAAGGAGGCCTCATTGAGGAACATCTTTACGAAGCTTGGTTCCGCAGCGAGGTGCGGTAGCACTCTCTTAAGCACCACAGGCTTCGACGAGACACGACCCGTCTCCATCGTGACCGCTAAGAAGATCTCCGCCATGCCACCGATGTTTATTCGGTCAATTAGGAGGTACGGTCCGTATGTATGTGGCTGAAACACGTCGGCTGTTGCCCTGTCATTTGGAGGAGAGCATAACTTTCTGCGTCGAAGGTCGCTACCGCTTGTCGACGATTCGTCTGTGACGTGGCACCATCCGGGTATGTCGATTCAGATTGCCACCGTCAGAGACCTACAATCCGCCGAACATCTTAAGAGCGTAGCCTTAGGGGAGCGGGATCATGAAAAGGCCCTCCCTCTGTGGCGTGCTGCTCGGCAGCTTGATCCAGATAGCATGACGCTCATCGTGCATCAGGCCCTCGCGTTGCATCAATTGGGGCAGCACAGGAAGCTAGTGGATTTGGTGACGCCGTTTCTGGCCGATAATGGACGTCTCTCACATTTATTGAATGTCTATGCAGCTTCGCTCTGTCAGCTTGATCTGCTCAGAGAGGCGCACGCTTTGTTGCGTCACATCCTTACGCTTGATCCTGATTACCCCAATGTACGAGGAAGCATCGAGAGTATCCGGGCCAACATGGGGCGGTCGGCGAAGCCCAGCCCGGCGATTCGGATCGCTGTGGAGCGCTGTATTGAGCGCGCCCTGGAGCAGAGCCGACCCACGCTCTCTGTCTGCATGATCGTTAAGGATGAGGCTGAGTTTATCGAGGGCGCCGTAGGCTCCGTCAAAGGTGTGGCAGACCAAGTAGTCGTCGTCGATACAGGCTCAAGTGATGACACTGTCGAGTTGGCAAGAGCGGCAGGTGCTCAAGTTGAGTTTTTTCCTTGGACTGGAGACTTCTCGGCGGCCCGTAACGCGAGCCTGGATGCGGCGACATCGGATTGGGTCCTTGTCCTAGATGCCGATGAACGGCTGACTGAGTCTTCGCGGACCACCTTGCGGGCGATTTTAGAAGAGTACCGAGACGAGGACGATCTCAGGGTCGTGTGCGTTAAGATCAATAACTACACGAGAGATGGCCGATTCATTAACGATGGCTTCAGTGGGCGTCTGTTTCGGCGACACCCTGTCATGCGGTTTGATGGGCGCGTGCACGAAGAGGTCGCCCGTGGCCGGAATGACGTCTCGACGGACTACCGACTTGACCTCGCCTTCGACCACTACGGCGCAGACCCAGAGGTGATGCGGGAGAAAGCCAAGGACGATCGTAACCTCGCGCTTTTGGAGTCTAGGCTGGCGGAAGCTCCTGATGATCTGCTCACCTGGTTCTATGTTGCTTCACAGCACTGGGTCGGAGGTCGGCGGGAGGAGGCTTTGGATGCGTTCGCGCGGGTACTTGAGCTCTACGATCGAGATCCGAGCGGATATGGGGTGGGCATACGCAACGTCCCCGTGGCTTACAGCTATGTAGGGTTGGTGAGAGGCCATCTCAATGTTGGGCGAATAGAGGAAGCCTCAAAAGTCGCTCTAAGAGGCGAGGCTCGGTTTCCGGAGAATCCCGATATCCTCTTCCATTCCGGATTGGTCAGCGTCCAGCAAGGGGAGCTTCAGGAGGCCCGAGACCTGTTCGCTCGGGCGGCAGGAACGACCCTGAGCGGGTATGCGCTCATCGGTATGAACGACAAGAGCATCACTGCGTGGCGCGCGCCAAAGATGGTCGCTGACATAGATTTTCAGCTTGAAGAACACCAGATGGCCTATGACGGTTATCTCGCCGTGCTGGACGCGCTACCCGATGAGTTTGATGAGTGGCACGTAGTGACCGCGCGCCTCGTGGAGCTTGCCTCTACGCTCAAGGACTATGAACAGCTGCCCAGCCATACGATCCGCTATCTCAAGCGGCGGCCAGACCAGATCGCTGTCGGGGTTCAGGTTGCGCAGCAGCTCGCAGGGGCCTCGGGCCTTCAGGGGGCGTATGACCTGCTCACCACGCTGTTCAATGAGATAGAAGGCCTTCGGTCTGATCTACAGCTGATTGTCGCGATCGGCCAAGTCGCTGAGCAGGCGGGGGAC
Organism: uncultured Myxococcales bacterium; assembly: GCA_937902595.1. Taxonomy (GTDB): domain Bacteria; phylum Myxococcota_A; class Bradymonadia; order UBA7976; family UBA1532; genus UBA1532. The sequence goes on along the minus strand of CALELH010000436.1, from coordinate 3,571 downwards.
GACCAAGAGGCGTTGAGCTGGTATGAGCGCGCCGTTAACCTGAAAATCAACGACCCCAACTTCTGGCTTAACCTGGCGCAATTGTTCGCACGGAACGGTGAGGCAGAGTCCGCCCAAGAGGCGCTCCGCGTCGCTCAGGGGTACTTGGCCCCCTAATCACCCCTCCGAGGCCTTAGATGGGGAGACCATCGCCCACGTTGACCCCGATAAACGGTAGGTTCCGTAGCTTGTTTTGTGAATCGAGCCCGTAACCGATAACGAATCGGTCTGGGATCTCAAAGCCGAGGTAATCGATAGGGATGTCTACCTTAGTTCGAGCAGGCTTATGAAGGAGCGACGCGATCTTTACCGAGGCGGGGTTCCTCGTCGCGAGGTTCTCAAGCAAATAGGCCATCGTGAGGCCGGTATCGACGATATCCTCGACGACGATTACATGCTTACCCTCGATGGATCTCGAGAGGTCCTGGGTCACTCGGACAACGCCACTGGACTGCTCGGAGTCCCCATAACTTGAGAGCCCTAAGAAGTCGATCTCTACGGGCAGATCCACGGCACGACACAGGTCTGCCAAGAAGAGGAAGCTGCCCTTGAGGACTCCGACCATGACGAGTGGTTCATCAGCGGAGTAATCAGCGGTGATCTGCTCTCCAAGTTGTCGGATCCTCTGGCTGAGGGTTTCTTCGTCAAAGAGAACATCGATCTTATCGGTGTTGTAGAAAGGCATGTTTGGATCTCTCCCCTTAAATCCAGCTGTTATTCATAAGCTCGCCAAAGCCACCACCACCCGGGACTATGTATTGCTCGTCGTTCAGTCCGCTCTCACTGGCCCAATGGGTCCCTGGGAGAGTCGCCAAAATATCTGTGTCGGACATACCTCGATCGATGCGAATGGCGTAGATCTTTACGTTGGGTAGGGCTGTTGTCAGCCGCTTCACGAACTCGGGCGTGATGATGAGGTTCAGCGTTATCATCGACCTTGGCGTTCCCAGATCTCCTTCGAGATAGCTCTTCATCGCAGTCACGAGACTGTTTCCTGTCGCGCCCATTGGGTCAGGAAACAAGACGACGCGGTCTTCTATAGTCACACCGATCTTCGCTCCTGATATCGCGGCCCCTGTGACTTGATTATCCGTATCGACGGTGCGCGCCATGATCAAGTGATCCTGACGTACCACCGTCGGATCGAGGATGCCGTTGAGCGTGTCATAGCAGATCTGGCTTGGCAGGATCCCCGCGCGAGCAATGTCGACCACGACGGTCGAGGTGTCGCGGTCGACAAACTCGCCGGTGAGGACACCTCTGTCGGTGTACTCCTTCATTCGTGTCTCGATACGCTGCTCTGAACGAGGGAACTCGTGATTAATCACGGTGCGGATCAGGCTCGTATACAGAGTTCTGATGAGATCGTTAAACTCAGGCTGGCCCACCGCAGAGGTGCAGAGACGAGCTAAATGAGTAGTCAAGAATGGGTCGTCCAATATGTGGACTTGATCTCCGTAGAGATGCTCGATCTCACTGATCTGATAACGACTCATAACCCCTCCCCATCGCTGCGCTGTAACTTTGCGCGGAGCATAGGGGATGGGTTCACTGGAATCCAGGGAATAGTCGCGTGTAGCGGGGCCTAGAGAGTCGGTTTGCTTAAGGGGAGTGAGACAGGCCGCGTTGGCCGTATTCATCTATCTTTAGCGCGGGGCTATCGGACGAACTTGGCTGCTCATCCAAAGGCGTAGTCGCTTTTGCAGACGGGTGAACTCGGCACGATTATGGGTGTGGAGATCGTATTGCTCTTCTGGGTCTTGGGCGAGGTTGAAGAGCGTGTATTCATCGAAAGTGATTCCGTATTGGAGCTTCCATGGCCAGTCCACGATGACTCTGCGGTCCGAGTGGGTCGCGTCCTTAAGCATCTCAATGAAAACTGGAGGATGAACCGGTGGCTTTGTCTCGGTCCCGAAGGCGACTAAGGAGATGCCGGTCAGGTCGTTGGGTGGTTGAACCCCCGCGAGGTCGAGAGCGGTGGGGAGTACGTCAATGAGCGCCACTGGGGTGTCTATCTGCCGAGGGGGGAGACCAGGCCCGTGCACGATGAGCGGGACACGCACCTGATCATTATAGAGGTGCTGGCCATGGTGTAGGTAGCCGTGCATGCCGAACCCTTCACCATGATCAGAGTGAACGATGGTGTACGTGTTCTTGGCGAATGGCGAATCTTGGATCCAGTTGAGGACTTTTCCTATCTGCTCATCGGTGTAGCGAATCTCCGAGTCGTATCGGTCGAGCTCACTGTCGCCGAAAGAGAACTGTGGGTGGTTTCGATACTTGAAGTGTGGATCGAAGTAATGAATCCAAAGAAAGAAGGGCGCATCTTTGGGCTGCTGTTTCTTGAGCCATTTAAGCGCTCGAGCTGAGGAGAGGTTCCCCGTAACGACGAAGGGGGTTCGTGTTTGAAATCGATCTACAATTGAGAGATCCCAATGGTCGAAGCCCTGATGCAATCCATAGTTCGGAACAAAGAATCGATGGGCAGGCACGCCTGCTGTTCGGTATCCAGCGGCCTTCAGGTGCTCCGCCATCGTAACGTTAGAGTCGTAAATCCTGGGCCAAGTCTCGGTCGAACGGTCGATCTCCGAGTAATAGCGGCCTGTAAACATAGACGGAACCGAGAGCCGAGTCTGCGGACCTTGGGCGAAGGCCCAGCTAAACCGAAGTCCATTGGCGGCCAAGCCGTCTAGGTTTGGTGATGTGTCGCGTTCATACCCCATATACCCGACGTGGTCTGCGCGTAGAGTGTCGACGGTAATGAGTAAGATGTTGGGGCGCTCGACTAACCCTCGTGACACCGCTGGTTGTATCTCCTTAGGCACGATTACGGCGGGCGGAGCGCTCCCGGGGCTGTCTCCGTCAAAGCAATCATCGTCGATCGCGTTTCGTGGAATCTCTAACGCGCCTGGATGGACCTTGGGGTTGCTGTCGTTACAGTCTCCTCCACCCAAGAGCCCCGAGTAACCGTCACCGTCTAGGTCAAAGAGAGGCTGCGTAAGAACGATCAGCGGCTCGAAGACTAGCGTGTGATTGAGCAGCGCCGATTTTACAGCAGGTCTTTGGTCCAGGCTGTAGACCAGATCGACCGTGCCCGCTGCGCCGATTACGCCAAGTACGATAATGACTCGCCGAACGCCGGGGGCGGTGAGGCCCTCGACGCCCACGCGGTGCAAGGCGAGCGCTATCGAGACGGTTAAGATCGGGTAACACAGAAGAAAGAGAGCTGAGTACCCTCCAAGAAACTCTGCGAGCGCGTCGTTATTGATGATGGCTGTGACCGGGATCGCCAGCGCTGCGATGGTAAAGATCGCCGCGATCAAGGTTGATGCGCTTTGACCGGTTGCTTCGTCGAGGCGAGCCAATTGTGTTCGGAGAATCGCCCACAGGTAGAGGGCGCCAATGACGGCGAGAGGCGTGACGACGGCGAGCAAGGCGCTGGCGACGCGCTGGATGCGGCTCGCGCAGGACTCGATCTCCGCGAAGTTCCGCGAGAAGGGCGAGTCGCTTAGGCAGGACGTGCTCCGGACGG